>JASLEW010000947.1 GCA_030150965.1 Thermoanaerobaculia bacterium
CGTTGGCCGAGGCGCCGTAGAGGCCAACGGCCAGACCAGCTTCGGCGAGCTGGAGCCGGGCCTGTACAGCGCCGCGGTCTACAACTTCGCCGGCCTGGCCATGGGCACCGCCGCCGGGCGGCTGCTCGCCGATCTGGCGCTCGGCGCCGCCTCGCCGCTGCTCGACGACCTGCGCCGCCTGCCGCGGCCGACCTGGCTGCCGCCCGAGCCGCTGCGCAGCCTCGCCGGACAGCGCCTGGTGGCGCGCCAGAACGCCCTGGCCGGCGCCTACCTGTGAGCCGCCGCCCCGGACCCGGCCGCAGCGAACCCACAGCAACCACTTTCAACAGGAAAGGCGATCAGCGATGAAGCAGCGGAGGAGGATTGAGGCAGCGGACGCGAGCCTGCCGGACACCGTGCTCGACGTCGTCGGGATCGGCTTCGGTCCCGCCAACCTGGCCCTCGCCCTGTGCTTGCAGGAGCAGCCCGGGACGCCGGACGGCCGGCCCCTCCGCAGCCTGTTCCTGGAGCAGAAGACGGCCTACGACTGGCACCCGGACATGCTCCTCGCCGGGGCCGAGATCCAGGTGCCGTTCTTCAAGGACCTGGTCACCCTGCGCAATCCGCAGAGCCGGTTCACCTTCCTCAACTACCTGCACCAGCACGGGCGGCTGCTCGACTTCGTCAACCTGCGGTCGTTCTTTCCCACCCGCCGCGAGTTCAATCACTACTACCAGTGGGTGGCCGCGCAGCTGGCCGAGCAGGTGCGCTACGGCCGCGAGGTGACGTCGGTGACCGCGGTGGCCGACGCCGACGACGACGGGCCGGTGGAGCTGCTGCGGGTGACGGCGCGCAACCTCGCCACCGGCCGGCACGAGGAATACCTGGCGCGCAACCTGGTGGTGGCCACCGGCGGCGTGCCCCACATCCCGCCCGGCATCGACATCGCCACCACCGAGAAGGTGTTCCATTCGCAGACCTTCCTGCAGCAGGTGCGGCGGCACTTCCCCGACCCGGCGGCGCCCTACCGGTTCGTGGTGGTGGGCTCGGGCCAGAGCGCGGCGGAGATCTTCCAATACCTGTTCACCAACTACCCGCACGCCGAGGTCACCGCGACGATGCGGCGCTTCGCCTACAAGCCTGCCGACGAGAGCGAGTTCGTCAACGAGATCTACTCGCCGCTGATGACCGATGTCTTCTACGCCCTGCCGGAGAGCGAGCGGCGCACCCTGCACGCGGCGCACGCCGACACCAACTACTCGGCGGTCGACATCGAGCTGATCCGCGCGATCTTCCGCGCGCTCTACGAGATGAAGGTGGCGGGCGTGACCCGGGCGCGGGTGCGGTCGCTGGTCGAGCTGCGCCAGCTGGAGCCGCACGGCGGCGCCATCCTGCTGAAGCTGTGGGACAAGGTGGCGGCGCGCCTGGAGACCCTGGAGGTGGACGGCGTGGTGCTCGCCACCGGCTTCCAGCGTCCCCGCCGCCACCCGCTGCTGCGCGACCTCGCCGGCTACCTGCTCACCACGGTGGACGGCGACTACCAGGTCCGCCGCGACTACCGCGCGCAGAGCATCGAGACGTTCAATCCCAAGATCTTCCTGCAGGGCTTCTGCGAAGGCACGCACGGGCTCGCCGATACGGTGCTCTCGGTCCTGCCGATGCGCGCCTGGGAGATCGCCCAGGCGCTCACCGGCGATCCGGCGGGCGCCACGGCCGCCGCCGGCGCCCAGGGCCTGCGGCCGGCGGCCGACGAGGAGCTGGCGCCGGCGCTGAGCGGGAGCCTGCGATGAGCCGGGTGCTGATCACGGCGACGCCGCCGACGCCGAACGGCGACCTGCACGTCGGCCACCTCTCCGGACCCTATCTGGCCGGCGACGTCTACAAGCGCTACCGCCGGCTGCGCGGCGACGAGGCGTACCTGATCACCGGCGGCGACGACAACCAGAGCTACGTCGCCACCAAGGCCGAGCAGCTGGGCGCCACGCCGGCGGCGGTGGCCGACCGCTTCAACGACGCCATCTGCGACACCCTGCGGCGCTCGCAGATCGAGGTCGACGCCTACGTCCGGCCGCTGCACTCGCCGCGTCACGCCCAGTTCGTCACCGACTTCGTCCGCCAGCTCCACGCCGCCGGCAAGCTCATCGCCCGCGACGGCGACGCCGCGTGGTGCGGCCGCTGCCAGCGCTACCTCTACGAGGCCCACGTCGGCGGCACCTGCCCGCACTGCGGCACGCGCTCGGACGGCAGCTCCTGCGAGGTGTGCGCGCAGCCCAACCAGTGCACCGACCTCGCCGGCGCCGCCTGCAAGCGCTGCGGCAGCCCGGCCGAGCGGCGCGCCGTGCGCCGCCTCTTCCTGCCGCTCGCTCCCTACGCCGGCCGCCTGCGCGAGTACTTCGCCGGGCTCCCCATGAGCTCGCACGTGGCGGCGCTGTGCGACACCATGCTCGCCCAGGGGCTGCCCGAGATCCCGGTCAGCAACGTCGCCGACTGGGGCATCCCGGTGCCGGTGCCGGGCTTCGCGGGGCAGCGCCTGTACGCCTGGTTCGAGATGGCTCCCGGGTTCCTCTCCGCCGCCCAGGAGATGGCGGCGCGGACCGGACGCCACGAGCGCTGGCAGGACTGGTGGCGGTCGGACGACGCCGAGGTGGTGCAGTTTTTCGGCTACGACAACGCCTATTACTACACCTTCCTGTTCACCGCCGCGCTGCTCGCCTACGACCCGGAGATCCGCCTGCCGGCGGCGTTCGTCACCAACGAGTTCTACCGCCTGGAGGGGCTCAAGTTCTCGACCAGCCGCGGCCACGCGATCTGGGGCCGGGAGGCGCTCGACCACCTGCCCGCCGACGTGCTGCGCTACCACCTGGCCTGCGACCGGCCGGAGTGCGAGCAGACGAGCTTCCAGCTGCGCGACCTGCGCGACACCGCGGCGCGCGACCTCGCCGGCCGCTGGCAGGGGTGGCTGCTGCGCCTCGGCCGGAGGGTGCGCGAGGAGTACGACGGCTTCGTGCCGGAGCGCGCCGAGCCCAGCGCCAACCAGGCCCGCTTCACCGCCGAGGTGGGGGCGCTGGTGGCGGCGGCGGACGGCGCCTACCGCAAGGAGAGCTTCTCGCCGCGGCGGGTGTGCGCCGCGCTCAATCAGCTGGTCGATGCCGCCGCGGCCTTCGGCGCCGACGAGAGCAACTGGCGCCGCGGCGCGGTGGACCGGCGCCGCACCGCCGCGGCGCTGGAGCTGGGCGCCGCCGCCACCCTGGCGGCGCTGGTCTCGCCGCTGATGCCCGGCTTCGGCGCCCGGCTGTGGTCGGAGCTCGGCTTCGCCGCGCCGCTCGGCCGCGGCGGCTGGCCGCAGGCGCCGGTCACGGTGCCGCCGGGGCAGCGCCTGGGCGGCCTCGACACCCCTTACTTCGCCGGCATCGACGCCGCCTGCGACGCGCTCGCCGCGGCGCGCGCCCCGGCCGGCGCCACGACCGGAGCCCCGACCGGAGCCATGGCGGCGGCGTGAGCGGCGGCTGCATGCATCCACCGGCCATACGACGAACGGACTCAGCTTCGAGGGCGACCTCGCACAAAGGAATCCACGGATGAGCGACAACTATGACGTGATCATCATCGGCGCCGGACCGGCGGGCACCACCATCGGCACCAAGCTGGTGCAGAAGGGACGCAAGGTGCTGGTCCTGGAGCGCGAGAAGTTCCCGCGCTTCCACATCGGCGAATCGATCACCGCCTTCGGCTTCACCGTCTTCCGCGACCTCGGGGTGTGGGACGAGCTCAACGCGATGAACCAGGTGGAGAAGAAGGGGCTGGAATTCGTGCTGCACGAGAAGACTTTCAAGGTCTACTTCGGCCGCGAGACCCCGGACTCGCCGCGCCCGTGGGCCTTCCAGATGGCGCGTGGGCCGCTGGACCAGGTGCTGCTCGAGGCGGCGCGGCGCGCCGGCGTCGACGTGCGCGAGGAGCACCTGGTCAAGCGGGTGATGTTCGACGGCGACCGGGCGGTGGGCGTGGAGTACAAGGACTACTCGCAGGGGCCCTCGGACGAGCTCAAGCACGCCTATGCCAAGTGGATCGTCGACGCCTCGGGCCAGGGGGCGCTGATCAACCACCAGCTCAAGAACAACTGGTACAACGATCCGCTGCTCGAGAACAAGATGGCGGTGTTCTGCCACTGGCGGGGCGACATCGAGGTGCAGAACAACGACGACGAGCTCAACTTCAAGCTGTGCGTGCACACCAACCGCCGCGATTGGGCGTGGTACATCCCGATCGCCAAGGACACGCTGTCGCTGGGCGTGGTGCTGAGCCAGGCGACGGTCAAGAAGGAGGCGCAGACCAAGTCGCTGGAGGAGATCTTCTACAGCTATGCCAAGGACATCCCCTTCATCAGCGACATCCTGAAGAACCCGACGCTCAAGACGGTGGAGAAGTTCCGCGTGGTGCGCGACTACTCCTACCGCTCCAAGCGCTACTACGGCAACCACTGGGTGATCTGCGGCGACAGCGCCGGCTTCATCGATCCGATCTTCTCGACCGGCCTGCAGGTGGCGTTCAACAGCGCCTACGCCCTGGTCGACCCGCTCAACCAGCTGCTCGACCAGGAGGAGGCCGACCTCGGCCTGCTCAAGCGCTACGACTGGGCGGTGGACCGCTACTACCGCATCAACTCGATGCTGGTCTACCTCTTCTACCTGTGCAAGCTCGACTACCGCAACTACAACTTCGGCTACCTGTGGAAGAACATCCAGTGGGCGGGCTGGGGCGACCGCTTCGGCTGCGCCTGGCGCTACCTGCGCTACATCTTCGCGCCGCAGCGGCTCCAGGCCAAGTGGTACAGCCAGATCCTGTTCGGCAATCCGGGCATCGAGAACCCGCTGGGCGACGTGGCGATGACGCTGTCGCACAACTACGATAAAGTCTTCGCCGAGCGCACCGTGCGGCCGCCGCGCCAGGAGCAGCAGCAGCTGGTCGAGGCCTAGGCGGCGCCGGCCGGCATCGATCGGCGGCGCCGGAATGCCGGGCGCCGCCGGCCGGGCGACCTGGCGGGAAGGAGAGCGACGTGCTGCAGGACATCCGACAGGCGTTCCGGCAGATGGCGGCCCACCCGGCCTACACGCTGGTCACCATCCTGACGCTGGCCCTGGGCATCGGCGCCAACACCGCCATCTTCAGCGTCGCGCGCGGCGTGCTGCTGCGGCCCCTGCCCTACAACCACGGCGCGGCGCTGGTGCACATCCTGCCGCGCGCCGGCGGCAGGACGGCGGACACGCTCCTCTTCCCGGTGCCGGAGGTGATGGACTACCGCGGCCAGAACCAGACGCTGCAGGCGGTCATGGAGTACCACTCCATGGCCTTCAACCTGCTCGGCCAGGGCGACCCGGACCGGGTGCAGACCGGCGTGGTCTCCGCCAACTTCTTCCGCGGCTTCGGCGTCGAGCCGCTGCTCGGCCGCGACTTCCGTCCGGACGACGAGCTGCCGGGCGCCGATCCGGTGCTGCTGCTCACCTACGACTACTGGCAGGACCGCTTCGGCGGCGACCCCGGCATCGTCGGCCAGCGGCTGCGGATGAACAACAAGCCGATCCTGGTCATCGGCGTGCTGCCGCGCCTGCCGTCCTATCCGGGGCAGGACCGCGTCTTCATGCCCACCGCCGCCTGCCCCTGGCGCTCGGCGGAGAGCACCAAGTCGAGCCGCACCTTCCGCCTGGTCAACCTGTGGGGCCAGCTCAAGCCCGGGGTCACCGCGGAGCGGGCGCAGGCGGACATCTCGACCGTCGCCGCCCGCATCGCGCGCGAGTACCCGGCCTCGGCCCAGGCCGGCATGACGGTCAGCGTCGAGCCGGTGCGGGAGGAGCTGGTCGGCGCCTTCCGGCCGACGCTCATCGCGCTGCTCGGCACCGTCGGCCTGGTGCTGCTGCTCGCCTGCGCCAACGCCGCCAACCTCACCTTCGCCCGCCTGCTCAGCCGCGAGAAGGAGGTGGTGGTGCGCGCCGCCCTGGGCGCGAGCCGCGGGCGGCTGGTGCGCCAGCTGCTCACCGAGAGCGTGCTGACCTCGCTCATCGGCGGCGCCCTGGGGTGCGCGCTGGCGGCCCTCGCCCTCGGCCTGATGGTCGCCTTCGCCCACCGCTTCACGCCGCGCGCCGACGAGATCCGCATCGACGGCCTGGTGCTGCTCTTCTCGCTCGCCATCTCGCTCGCCGCCGGCTTCATCTCCGGGTGGCTGCCGGCGGTGCAGGCGCTGCGCCACAACCTGGCGGCGGCGCTCAAGGAGGGGAGCGGCCGCTCGACCGCGACCGCCGGCAAGCGGCGCTTCCGCGACCTGATGGTGGCGGCGCAGGTGGGGCTGTCGCTGGTGCTGCTGGTCGGCGCCGGCCTGATGGTGCGGAGCCTGGTGCGCCTGCTCCAGGTGGATCCCGGCTTCCGCCCCGAGAAGGTGCTGACCGCCACCCTGGAGCTGCCGTTCTCCAAGTACCCCAAGGGGCCGCAGATCACCGCCTTCTTCCAGCGCCTGCTGCAGGACCTGGCGGCCGATCCGGGGGTGGTCTCGGCCGGCGTGTCGAGCGACGTGCCGATGGGCACCGACGACCTGATGACGCCGGCGTTCCACGTCGAGGGCCAGCCGGTGCCGCCGGGCCAGCCGGCGCCGCGCGCCGACCTGCACGTGGCGAGCGAGGACTACTTCCGCACCCTGGGCATCCCGGTGATCGAGGGGCGGCAGTTCGAGGCCCACGACACCCCCACCTCGCCGCAGGTGATCGTGGTGAACCGCGAGCTGGCGCACACCTGGTGGCCCAACCGCAGCCCGCTCGGCCAGCGCATCGACGTCGACCTCGGCCGGCGCACCGAGGTGCGGACGGTGGTGGGGGTGGTCGCCGACGTGCGCCACGAGGGGCTCGCGGCGCAGTCGCGGCCGACGCTCTACGTGCCGTTCCAGCAGATGCCCGGCCCGGCCTCGCAGGTCTTCGTGCGCACCCGCACGGCGCCGGCGGTCTTCCTCGCCAACCTGCGCAACATGGTGCACGCCATCGACCGCGAGCAGCCGGTGTCGCGGGTCGACACCCTCGATCACGTCTACAGCTCGGCGCTCGCCCCCACCCGCCTCACCGCCGCCCTGCTGTCGCTCTTCGCCGCGCTCGCCCTGGTGATCACCGGCATCGGCATCGGCGCCGCGGTCTCCTTCGCCGTCGGCGAGCGGGTGCAGGAGATGGCCATCCGCATGGCGCTCGGCGCCGACGGCGGCAACGTCCTGTCGCTGCTCTTCCGCCGCGCCATGGGGCCGGTCTTCGCCGGCCTGGCCGGGGGGCTCCTGATCGCCTTCGTGGTGACGCGCCTGCTCGCCAGCCTCCTGTTCCGCATCAACCCCAACGATCCGCTGGCGCTCGCCGGGGCGCTCCTGGTGCTGCTGGCGATCGGCATGGTGACCTGCCTGCTGCCGGCCCGCCGCGCCACCAAGGTCGATCCCGCCTCGACCCTGCGCGCCTGAGCCGCGGGGCCGGCCGCGCCGCGAGGGAGGGGCGCGGAGAGGTCCGGATCGCCAGGTTGGGGGCTCCTCAGCCGCGGCGCCCGCCGGTGCCGGGCCGGCCGAGCGGAGCGCCGGCACACCGCGCCCGGTCAGCTGTCGCGCGGCAATCGTTCCAGCCAGGTGCGGACCGCGAGCGCGAAGTCGCCGAAATCGCGCGGCGCGCGGGCGAGGGCCGCCGCCACCTGCTCCGGATCGAGGCGCAGGTAGTCGTGCACCAGGATGTTGCGGAAGCCGCCCAGGCCCTTCAGGCGCTGGCGCAGCTCCGCGCCGAGCACACCGTGGGCTTCGAGCTGCCCCAGGATGTCCTCGTACCCTCCGGGGCTCGCGCCAAAATGCGCCGAGAGGATGTGGTTGCCGATATCGAACAGGCACTCGGCGCCGACCTGCAGCCCGCGCTCCACCGCCCAGGAGTCACGGATGCTGGCGCGGCTCGCGGCGGGTGGAAGCGCTGCCAGCGCCGCGAGCTCCGACAGGATCTCCTCGAGCCGCAGCAGACGCGCGCGCAGCACCTCAGAGCGCAGCACCACGCCGGCGGGCCTCCAGGCGCTCTCCGGCATAGCGCCATTGCACCTCCAGGTAGGGTTGCCAATCCCAGTACTCGCGCAGCGCGCGGCAGATGAACTCGCTCGCCAGATCCGCTTCGGCGGCGTACAGGCACCTGCCGGTCCTGGCCACCTCGTAGGCCAGGAGGATGGGGGCCTGGTTGAGCGGCACCAGGTCGATGGTGCCGCCGACCCGCGCCACCAGATCGGCCTGCAGATCCAGCCGCTCGGGGAGGGAGAGGGGCGGCGAGGTCAGGATCGCCAGGTCGAGGTCACGGGGCGCCGGCCGCCGGGGATCGGCGGCGGAACCGAACAGGAATACCAGGCGCGTCCGCGGATCGGCAGCCAGGAAATCGGCGGCCAGCCGCGCCCGGTCGAGGCACGGAGGGGACGGATCGGCCACGTCGGGCACTCTACCATTCGGCGTGGCGGGTGAGGCCGGAGTGGCGGGCGAAGCCGGCGTGGCGCCCGGCGGGGGGCTCCTCAGCCGCCGCGGCGCCTGCCGGAGCCGGTGACGGCCGGGAGCGGGCGTCACGCCGCTCCCGGCCGCTGAGAAGGGGCCGGATCCTCAGGCCGCGGTGGGCGGCTTCCTCTCCTCGGGCGGCTTCTTCTCCTCGGGTGGCCTCTTCGCATTGGGAGGAGGGGTCTTCTGGTTGGCCTTGGGCTGGCCCTGCGCGCTCTGGGCCCCCTGACCGCCCTGGTGGGCGGTGGCGCCCTTGGCGCCGGCGCCACCGGGGGGCTGCTGGCCGTTGCCGTGGCCGGTGCCGGCGGTGCCCGCCGCGGGCTGGCCGTTGCCGCGGAAGCCGCCGGCGGTGCCCTGGCCCTGCTGCTGGCCGTTGCCGCGGAAGCCGCCGGCGGTGCCCTGGCCCTGCTGCTGGCCGTTGCCGTGGAAGCCACCGACGGTGCCCTGGCCCTGCTGCTGGCCGTTGCCGTGGGCGCTGCCGGCCTTGCCGGGCGCCTGGTTCCCCTTTTGGTTGTCGCCGCCGACGGCGAAGTGCCCCGACTGCGAGCGCGACACCGCCGCGAAGGAGCGGCTTTTCTGCTGCACCGCGACCTGGCGCGCCAGGGCGTGGCCGAACTCGGCGTGGCCGGAGACCGCCGCGCGGGCGACGATCGGCGGCTGGTAGAAGGCGCCGTGACGGCCGCCGGGCCCGGCGCCGGCCATGGCGGCGACGGTGATCCGCGGCACCGGCCGGCCGATGACCGCCTCGACGTGGGCCACCGGTATCCCGGCGTTGACCACCCGGCCGCCCACCACCGTGTACCTGGTGATGTTGGTGGTCGAGCTGACGAT
This sequence comes from Thermoanaerobaculia bacterium, assembly GCA_030150965.1. Classification (GTDB taxonomy): domain Bacteria; phylum Acidobacteriota; class Thermoanaerobaculia; order Multivoradales; family UBA5704; genus JASLEW01. The sequence continues at coordinate 9,332 of JASLEW010000947.1, forward strand.
GGTGACGTTGCGCACCGAGGGGACGATGACCGCGCTCAGCCGCGGCGCCAGGATGTCGCGCTCGCCGACGAAGGTGAAGAACCCGGGGGTGATGACGACGCCGCCGAGATCGACGCCGACGCCGACGCTGAAGCCCACCGCCGGCGGCAGCGGCGCCCACCCGAGATAGCCGCCGCCGCTGCGCCAGGCCACCCATGCCGGCGCCCAGACGGTTCCCGGCACCCATCCCCAGCCGATCTCCTGGTCGTAGTACCAGCGTCCGTAATGGAACGGCGCCCAGCCCCAGGGCTCGTCGGCCACCCAGGCCCAGCCCTGGTCGGTGTAGGCCCAGTGCCCGGTGGTGTAGGGACGCCAGCCCTGATCCACCTGCGGCACCCATACCATGCCGTAGCCGTCACGCTCCACCCACTGACCGTAGGGCGAGAGCTGGTCGTGGAAGTAGTCGATGCTCGCCGCCTCCGGGTCCGCCGGCGCGGCCCCCTGCATGTCCGGGCCGGCTGGCTGGCCTGGCCCCTGGTCGCCGGCGGGTTGACCCTGGTCGTTGCCGGGATAGGGGGGCGGCTCCTGGGCGCGGGTGGCCGCGGCGGCGCCGAGTGCCGCCAGCAGCATCAGCGCGATCCTGATGGTTCGCATAATCTTGGTTCCTCGGTTCCTCGTGGTTTGGACTGACCTCTGCCGGCCGCGGTCAGGTCTCGGATCTCTGGGCGCTGGCGGCCGTCCGCGTACAAGCTCCTACATCGTACCACTCCCAGGCCTCCGCCTGGCAGCGGCACCGCTCCGGGTAGTAGTGGTGTATTAGAGGATAGCTGACCCCGCCCCATTCCCGCCTCATCTCGCCTGCTGTAGCGTCCCCTCCTGTAGGGAGGGGACGCCCTCTCCCACCACAACCAAGCGGCCCGGCGGGGTGCGCGAACACGTCCGCCGGACCTGGCCCGACAGGAGGCATCACCTCATGCCGAGTTCCCCGCAGTCTATCCCCGCCCCGCCGCCCTGGATCGAGGAGTCGGCCTACCGCGAAACGACGATTCGGAGCATCGATGACCCGGAGGAGCGGGAGGCCGTCCGCCGGGCCGGCGGCGTCTTCCACCTGGCGCTCCTGGAGGCCACCAGGAAGTGCGGCACCACAGAGGCCGATCCGTCCGTCACCCGCGCCGACCTCCGGGCCGCCGCCGCCGATCTCCGCTACACCGGCGGCTACTTGCACCACGTCATCCGCCGCTCGGCCGTCGAGTGCTCCCTGAGCGAGTCGGACGAGCGGCTGGCCCGCTTCGCCGGCAAGATCTCCCGGAAGGTGAGGGCGCTGGTGGCAGCGATCGACCGGAGGCTGTCATGAGCGGCCTTGATCTCGTGCCGGTCGAAGTGGGCATCCACCCGCGCTTGCTCAAGGTGCTCAAGGCGCTGGCCGAGGTGCAGGGAACTGCCCTCGGCGAGCTGCTGGCCCACCTGGCGCACGCAGCGGTCGCCGGCACGCCCGCGCTCAGCGGCCACGCGCTCACCAGCAGCCGGCAGCTTTGCGGCATCTACGGTTACGACCCGGCCCTGCACTCCAGTGTGGCCGGCGAGGCGGCGCCATGACCGGCCGCCAGGAAGTTGCCCGGTTGCGGGAGACCCTCGCCGCCCTCATCGATCTGTCCGGCCTGAGCCGCCGTCAGATCGAGCGGTGCCTGGCCGAAGCGGGCGCCGGAGTCGATCTCACGCGCCTGCTCTCTGGGCGGTTCGCCCTCAAGCTCTACCACCTGCTCGACATCCTGGAGGTGCTCCAGGTCCACCCGCTGGAGTTCTTCCGGCTGATCTTCCCGGCCCCGGAGAAGCGCAGCCCCTTGATGGCGCGGCTGGCGTTGCTCTTCAACCCGCCCACCAAGGCGGTGCGCCCATGACGGGCGCCGACCGTGTTGCCCGCCAGGTCGGCAGCGCCCTCCGCCGGGTCCGGGAGCGCCGCCGCTGCCGGAAGGGCCAGCTCGCGGAGGCGGCCGGCATCCCCTGCCGGCAGCTCGCCCGCTACGAACGGGGCCAGCAGCAGCCCAGCGTCGCCGCCCTGGTGGCGCTCCTAACCGCCCTCGACTGCACCCCGGATGAGTACGGGCAGCACCTCGGCCCCTGGGGGTGCCTGCCGTGAGAGCCATCCACACGGAAGGCTATCGGCGCCTGCTCCGGCGCCTGCGGCAGGCGCGCCAGGACGCCGGGCTTACCCAGGACGCGGTAGGCCGGCTCCTCGGGGCGCGGCAGGCATTCGTGTCGAAGCTGGAGGGCGGCGAGCGCCGGCTTGATCCCGTCGAGCTGGCCCGGCTCGCCGCCATCTACCGCAAGCCGCTGGCGTGGTTCCTTGCCTGAGCTGAAGACCGTCTCGTTCACCGTCCGGGCCAGCACTGAGCAGGCCCGGCGGTGGGCGCGGGTGGCCCGCTACCGGGGGTGCCGCTCCGTCTCGGCCTGGCTGGAGGAGCTGGGGGAAGAGCAGGCGCGGCGGGTAGAGCCGTTCATTCATTCAAAGTAGGCACTGCCGCTCGGTCGTCTCCCGGCCCGCTGGCCGCTCGTGCTTTCAACGTTAACCCCCCTCCTCAGTTGACAGCCTTCCACAAATTACGATATAATTACAGATAGTTCTGCATTATCTAAACATTGTTGTCGCTTCTTAGTGCTGGAGGTGCATCTATGGCCCGAACCGGCGGCTTGAGACAGGTAACCGTCGCAGATCTCTTTCTAGACGAAGACAACCCGAGACTAGAAGAGCCTCAGAGCCAGGCACAGATCCTTGAGGCGTGGGCTAGAGAAGCCAAGAATTATCGATTAGCAAAGAGCGTGGCCGCGAATGGTCTTAGCCCACTTGAAGTCATAGCAACTATCCCCCATCCAGACATCCCAAAGCGGCTAATTGTCGTAGATGGCAACCGTCGCCTGACGGCACTAAAACTATTGCACAATCCGGGTCTTGCGGGGGACAGCTCCAGGACACATCGCTACCGGCAGCTTGCAAAGCCGCACAAGCTCCAGCAGACCGTAACGTGCATGGTGTTCGCCTCCCGAGAAGAAGCCGACCCATGGATAGAACTTAGACACTCCGGTGAGGCCGGTGGCGTAGGCACTGTGTCCTGGAGTTCAGCGCAGAAATATCGGTTTAACGCTCGCCGCAACAAGCCGGACAGAAATGAAGACGCGGTGCGCTTCCTGGACTCAGCCGTTGAGAATAACTGGATCTCGGAGCAACAACGGCGAAGCGTACCGGTAACCACTCTTAGACGGGTTCTCGATAGCAAGGATGCGCGCGCGAGTCTCGGGATTAGAATTACATCTAGCGGCCCCGTTGTCGCTCGGCCCGCCGCTGACGCGGCGAAACTCGTGCGCGTGCTCATCGACGCCCTGTCTAAGAAAGGTGTAGTCAGAGAAATTGATAGAAAAGATGCAAGAAGCGTTTGGGTGTTAGACCAGATAGTGGCAGCCAACCTCAAGCCCGCGACTGCGCCGCCCGTCGAGGAACAGGACCAGGGCAAGGAAGAGATGCCCGCGCCCCGACCTCGTCGGCGGCCAGCACCAAAGAAGCAGCGGACTACGCTTGTCCCCAAGAAAGTTGAATTTGCAGTAAGTCAACCGCGCTGCGATGAAATCTTCGGCGAATTGGGGGATATCCAAGTCGGGAGGTCGCCCAATGCCGTAGTAGTGCTCTTTCGTGTTTTTATCGAGTTTACGGCTGACCACTTCCTCGAGAAACGCGGCGCCAGGCCGGGATCGAAAACATCGCTACTCGCCAAAATTAGATCCTGTGTTGAGAAACTTGAAGGAACGCCACAGGCCCTTACCGATCCCAAGAAACAAGCTTTGGAGAAAATTCTTGCCTCACAGAACCATCCCCTCAACCCCGACACTCTTAATGCCTTCGTCCACAACCTCGAACTCCGCCCATTGCCGTCCGACCTCCCCAAGCTCTGGGACCAGATCGAAGCCTTCGTGGCCGCCGTGTGGAGGAACCTAGAAGCGCCCTAGATCGAGCAGCTTGCACGTTCGAAAGGGGGCCGTGAGATGGGTATGGCCAACCGACGAAATTTTTGCTAGCCTGCGCTGAGGGAGGGTGGCCACCCAATGAGCACGACAGGCACACCGCTGCGATACCCCGGGGGCAAGAGCGCACTGACCGACTTTCTGGCGAGGGTGGCGTCGGCCACCGAATTGCGCGATGCCTATTATGCTGAGCCATATTGCGGCGGCGCTGGCGCAGCCATAGGGCTGTTGCTGCGAGAGGCCGTTAGCGACATATTCCTAAATGATATCGACAGGTCAATTTATTGCTTCTGGAAGTCAGTGGTTGCCCACGCCGAGGAGCTGTGCGAGCGGATTGAAACAGTCGAGCTGTCCGTCGAGGAATGGTACCGACAGCGCGACATTTGGAGAGCTAACAAGAAAAACTCTGTCCTTGACGTGGGCTTTGCTTGTTTCTTTCTAAACCGCGTAAACCGGTCTGGAGTTCTCAGCGGCGGCTTGATCGGCGGCAAGGGGCAATCCGGGCCATGGCTGATGGACGCGCGGTTTAACAGGAAGGATCTCGCAGAGAAGGTGAGGCGCATCGCGCGATATCGCAATAGAATCCATGTCTCAAACCTTGATGCGGAGGTCTTCTTGAGGGGAAGAGTATCGTCTCTTCCGCGCCAAACATTGATCTATCTTGATCCGCCCTATTTCGTTAAGGGCCAATGCCTCTATGAGAATCACTATGAAGCAGGGGATCACGAGCGCTTGGCGCGATACCTGAGAGCAGGCGCGCTAAGGCATTGGATTATCTCATATGATGCGACACCCGAGATTTCAGCCTTGTATAAGGGCCTTCGACAGCTCACGTATTGCCTTAATTATTCAGCATCTAAGCGCTATGCCGGGCGTGAAATCGCCTTTTTCAGCCCCGATATTTGGCTGCCTATGGAAATCGACCCGTTCCTGCGAAGCAGGGATCGGGTGTGGACGGGGCGCTTTCGCGGCGCCAGTTAGGCAGTGGCCCGCTCTTCAGCGCCTAGTTGATCTCTTTCAGGACTTCTCTTGCCGCCTGTAGGAGCGTGGATCGTATCCACGCCGCCCGTGCCAGCCCCAGGTGCTCGGCGGCATGGTCAATCATCTCCAGATGGGAAGGCTCAAAGCGGAGCAAAACCGGCTCCGTTTGGGTGCGGGGGTGGGGCGGGCGTCCCTTTGTACTTCCTGCTCTCATGGCGATGTCCTCCTGGCACAGAGGATACCACAAGCTGATCCCGGGTAGATGTTAGATATTGACAGGAGATATACCTAAGGCTATGCTAGGCCCATAGTGAAAACGGCCCCGGAAGTCGCGCCAACGACCGCCGGGGCCTGGACTCGCCCGACCGAAGCCGAGCAAGCTGCCAAGCTGATTATGGCTTCCGGCCGGGTATCCCACAAGGAGCCCGCCCATGCAATGCCCCGTCTGCCAGACCACCTCCAAGAAGTTTGGGAAGCCGAAGGGCTTTCAGCGCTACCACTGCCCGAGCTGCAAGAAGAGCTTCTCTGAGCGGCCCCCGCGGCCCCTGGGTGCCATGCGGCTGCCCGTCGAGGAAGCCGAGCTGGCCCTGCACATGCTGACCGAGGGCAGTTCGGTGCGCACTGTCGAGCGGGTCACCGGGATCGAGAAGAAGACCATTCTCCGCCTTCTGGTCCAGGTGGGCCAGGGCTGCGAGAAGCTCCTGCCCGAGCTGGTCCGGGGGGCCGCCGTCCGGGACGTTCAGGCGGACGAGATTTGGGGCTATGTGCGGTGCAAAGAAGGGACGAAATCACGAAAGAACATCCAGGACCCGGACGCCGGCGACGCCTACTGCTTCATCGGTCTGGAGCGGCACTCCAAGCTGGTGCTCGCTTGGCACCTGGGGCGGCGGAACAGCTGGGACGCGCACGACTTCATGGCGAAGCTCGGCGCCGCCACGGACGGTGACTTCCAGCTGACAACGGACGGCTTCAACGCCTACCCGGATGCCGTCGAGTACAACTTCGGCGCCCGGGTGGACTACGCTTAACTGGTGAAGGAGTTCGGGAGCGAAGGAGGAGAAGAGGCGCGGCGCTATGCCCCGCCTCGCTTAATAGGCGCCGAGAAGATCGCGGTATCGGGTGAGCCGGACGAGGAGCGGATCTGCACCTCGCACGTCGAGCGGGCCAACTGGACGCTGCGCGGCCACCTGCGCCGGATGACCCGGCTGTCGAACGGCTTCAGTCGGAAGCGGGCGAACCTGCCGCCCTGGCGCTGTTCTTCGTCTACTACAACTTTTGCAAGTTCCACAAGAGCATCCGCATGACGCCCGCCATGGCCGCCGGCATCGCGCGGAAGCCATGGAGCCTGGCGGACCTCCTGGCGGCGGCACAGGAGCATAGGGATAGGTCACTTTCTCTATATTGCGCAATGGGTGCTAACTTTCAGGGGACAACTTTAAAGGGGGGTTCCTATGGCACGCTGCCTCATCACCTACGATCTTCACAATCGGAGGAGTGACGCGGATTACTACACCATTGAGGACAAGCTCAAGGAACTAGGCGCGATCGAAGTGCAGCTCTCTGTGTGGTACTACCCTGGATTCCTGTCCGCCGAGGAACTCGAACAGGAACTACGTAACGCTTTGAAGAAGTGGCGTCGCACAGATAACTTGATCATCGCGCCTGTCTCCCTCCCCGACCGATGGCGTGGGTTCGGCTGGAAAGCCTGACCTCCTACCTCGCCGAAGCCGCGCACCCTGCAATCTTGGTCTTCCCTTACGGTGTCCGAGACAACGGAAGAACTTCTCCAGATTCTCCAGCGCCTTGCCCTCCTCCTCCGACTCGGGGCGGAGGTGCAAGCCGGCCTGCCACCAGTAGACACGCATAGGGCTCACTCCCTGCTCATTGAAACAGAACGCCAGGCTTTCCTCGCGGCCAGGTGAAGAAGCTCAGTAACGTCCGAAACCATCCCGATCAACCTCACGATCAACCGACCGTCAGGTGCCACCGCTGGGGTGGGCGGTTCCGGTTGAGGAGATCGACTCGGTGCCGAGTCTGGCGGGTCGTACTGCGGCTCTGGACGCATCAGGCAGCCCCTCCCCTACATGGGGGACCGGGCTGGCTGGAGGTCACCAGGGGCCGGGGCCGGCCTTCGAGGTGTGCCCCTATTGGAGAGAGGGGCAAGCATTCCCGAGACCCGCTACAGACTGATCGCGAGCGGCCCGGGGAGCCGTGGTAGACTTGCAGACAGGTCTGTTTGTTTCACACCGCCTCTCATCCGTAAACTAAGGTTACAAAAGGTAGGGACGGGGATGAGTCAACTTAGAGCCAAGCTTCAGCTTCTCAAGGACGCCGAGCAACACAAGCAGGAGATCGATAAGGGTCTACTCCGCGATTTCATTGAGAAGTGGTACGCCACCATTGAGGATCCGGGCCGCCTTCGAGGAGAGCGCCGTCGCCGTGTTCGGCGATCAAGGGCTCAAGCTGACGGAGGTGGCCGGCAAGCGCGACATCGCCCTGGAGTGGGAGCGGGGAAGGGGGGCCGCCAACAAGCGCCGATACGAGCTGAGGTATCAGCCCAACTTCGAGGCATGCAACGTGGCGTTGAAGATGAGTACCCCGAGGAGAAGCCGGTCCGAGCCGGTCACCGTAGAGAGGATCACCACTGCCACAGTCGAGGCGTCGGTCGAGACCTTCGCCAGGGAGGTCATGGCGGAGGTTCCCTGGGGGGAGTAGGGAGGGGTACAGCTAACCCCCCAGTTCGCGGCGCGGGGGCATCGCCGCAGGAGGCCCGGCGGCGTCCCGCCAGGAGAAGCTCTGGCTGTCTATGCGTGGTGCCGCGCTGGGGTGGGTGGGGAGCGGCGCCCGAGGTGCTTGACACCTGGGCGCTCTAGGCCAGCTATCCTCTATTACCCCACTACCCCGCTCCGCGCTTCCCCATCTCTCCGCAAGGGCCGATGGAGGCAGGCTGAGCCACTGCTCCGCGCAGGGAGCCGCCGCATGAATTCTGCTTCTCGCGGGTTCCTGGGATGGAGCGGGCCAGGCCGGGCGATGGGCGCGGTCATCCGCTCCCGCGGCGCAGCGTCGCCGCGTTGAGGTCCGTTGACGAGGAAAGGAGTCCCTGATGATGCGCTCGCTCTCGAGATCCCTGCCCGCCGCTCTTCTGCTCGCTCTGCTCGCCCTGCCCGCCGTCGCCCAGGCGCCGCTGGCCCCGGGGGACGGGCCGGATGCCGGGGGCGCCGCCGCCTCGCCGGCCGCCGCGGCCGCGGCGGCGCCGGAGGCGCTCGGCGCCCGCTTCCTGCTCGACCACCCGCGCGACCTGGCGCGCTTCCTGCGCCTCTCTTCGGCGCAGACCACGACCCTGCTGAGCCTCACCACCACGCGCGTCCAGACGGTCACGCCGCTGCGCCAGGCGCGCGCGCCGCTGTGTCAGCAGCTCGCCACCGACCTCGCCGCCGCGAGCCCGGACGACTCGGCCATCGGCGCCGGCTCCCTCGCCCTCTACCAGAACCGCCAGCAGATCAAGGCGGCCTACGAGACCTTCAACACCGGCTTCGCGGCCATCCTCAGCCCGGGCCAGCTGCAGGCGTACGACACGCTGAAGAAGCTGGCCTACGGCGGCGCCGAGGTCTACAGCCCGATCGGCCTCTGCCCGCGCCAGGCCTCCTGATCCTGACCGGCGGCGCCGCCACCCGGTCCCTCGGCCGAGAGGGACCGCGGCGGCGCCGGCCGGCGCCTCGGAGCGCCGTGCCGGTGCGGCTGGATCCGGCGCCGGCGCGGGACGGCGGCGCTGCGTCCGCTGCCCGTCAGGCGGGCGGACAGCCGATCGAGTCGTCGTAGCAGCCGGCGCAGCCGTCCACGATGCAGCAGTGGGTGCCCGGCGAGCAGAGGATCACGCATTCGTGGATGCACGCCTGGGCGGCCTTTACCGGCGCGAAGACGGCGGCCAGGACGATCAGGGTGACGCCGGCAAGTTGCAACAGTCGCTTCGTCATGTGGGCTCCTCCGGATTGCTGGACGGCCGCCGCGATCGGCGACGGCAGGCCAGCCGTGGCTGGGGCCCGCTCCCTGCGAGCCCCGCTTCCTAGAGCTTGGTGCGCGAGCGGCGCGGGATCGCGCCGGCATGCTCGCTCTTCACCGTCAGCCGGATGCCGCGGCCATGCACCCGACCGCGGCGGCGCGGAGCCGCAACCGCACCGGCATCCGGCCGGCGCCGCGGCAGGCGGGGAGGCGATTTGCAGTAATGTAGAGGGCATGAGCGAGGAACCCACCGCCCCGCCGCCGCCCGCCGGCGCCTCCCCCCATCTGCACGACCGGGTGCGCAGCGTCGCCGCGCGGCTGCGCTCCGCGGCCCAGGACCTGAGCGCCGAGATCATGGTCGATATCCCCGGGCGCCTCGGCGATCACGAGGGGCTGCTGATCGCCCTGGCCAACGAGCTCGAGCAGCTGGTGAAGTGAGCGGCCGGCAGGGGCCGCGGGCGGGCACGCTGTCCCGGCGCGCCCGGACGGGGCACCTACGCTGGTAAGGATCTGCTTCGGCCCACTCAAGGAGGAAGATCATGCGCAAGAGAGACCGCAAGAAGCTTGCCCTGCACCGCGAGTCCCTGCGGGGGCTGGACCTCGCTGCCGTCGCCGGCGGCGTCACCCAGCAGGTGGATTGCAGCTTCGTCGTCACCTGCACGCAGGCCGCCACCTGCACCGGCGCCGCCAACTGCGCCACCGCCGGCGTGGACTGCTCCTTTGTCGTCACCGGCTGTACCACCGCTTGAGGAGACCCGGATGAAAAAGCGAGTCCATCCCTTCAGCCTGGGCAAGGAAACCCTGCGCCACCTGGCGGCGCCGGCGCTGGACCGCGCCGGCGGCGGCGGCGCGGTCGCCATCGCGCCGCTCAGCCAGGAGGGGACCTCCTGCATCCAGAGCTGCTTCATCAACACCTGCTACGACACCTGCCAGTGGCAGGCCGCTTTCGGCGCCTAGGGACCAGCGGCGATCGGACCTCCCCCCTTCCCTCCCCTCCGGGGGGAAGGGGGGCATGCTGCGGCGGTCCGCCCGCCCGCGCGGGCGGCGCCCTGGTCAGCAGTTGGTCTTACATTCGAAATACTGGTAGCCGCTCGCCCCGTAGAGGCTGCCGGAGATCACGAAGCAGCTGTCGGTGTACTGCACCGGGCCGTCGAGGCAGACGTTCTGGAACGTGCCGCAGCCGTCGAGGGTCTCGTCGTCGCGCAGCTTGCCGGTCAGGTTCGATTGCGCCTGCCCGCAGCTCGGGCCCGTGCCGGTCTCGGTAGGCGTGGGCTCGTAGCCGCCGGCCGGGCAGCAGAGCGTGGCGTGGGCGGGCCGCGGGGCCAGGGCCGCGAGCGCCAGCGCCTGCACCAGGATCACCATCAGCAGTCGTCTCATCGTGCGATCTCCTCAGCGGGTGTGGTGTATGGAACGGTGACTCGGCAGCGAGCCGGTCGGGAACCCGAGGATAGTAGTTTTTCATCGATCACGACATACCTCCTGGCCGTACGGGATCCTGCCCGGCGGGCCTCGCTCGCCGCCGGCGCCATGGCGCCGTGCGCGCCTTCCCCAGGATTGTCAATGCGAGCCTCCGGTTGTCGATGCGCGCCTCCGCGTGATAGTTTTTATTTATGTTTCAATATCAATGGCCTCGAATAGCCGGCGTTCCTATGACCGCCGGCAGGGCGCTCCGCGCCCCCGAGGAGCCTTCCAGGAGTCCCAACCGTCCGCCAGGCGGGATGCCATGGACGGCGAAACCGCTGCTCGGTCCCTGAAGGCTGGCGCCGGTGCTCGCCTGGCGCCAGCCGGCGCGTCTCCTCTTCGGCCGCGGCGCCGTCGCCGAGCTGCCGGCGCTGCTGGCCGAGATCGGCGCCGCGCGGCCGCTCCTGGTCACCGACCCGGGGGTGGTGGAGGCCGGTGTCGCGCCGCGGGTCGCGGCGCTGCTCGAGGACGCCGGCATGGACGCCGCGGTCTGGGACGGCGCCGCGCCCGAGGCCGACGAGCACCACGCCGAGGCCTGCGGCCGCCGCATCCTCGCCGGCGGGCACGACGCGGTGGTGGCCGTGGGCGGCGGCAGCGTTCTCGACGCCGCCAAGATCGGCGCCGTCCTGGCCACCAACGGCGGCGTCACCGCCGACTACTTCGGCGGCGGCAGGGTCCGCCGCGCGGGCGTGCCGCTGGTGGCGGTGCCGACCACGCCCGGCAGCGGCGGCGAGGTGTCGAGCCACGCCGTCGTCATCGCCCGCGCCGCGGCCAGGAAGAAGGAGCTGGTGGCGGGCGCCCACCTCCTGCCGCGCGCCGCGCTGACCGATCCCGATCTATTCGCCACCCTGCCGCGGGAGAGGGTGGGGTGGTGCGCCCTGGACAGCCTGGTGCACGCCATCGAGGCGCTGGTCGCGCGGCGCGCCACTCCGTGGACCGATCTCCACGCCCGCCTCGCCGTGCCGGCCATCGCCGCCAGCCTGCGGCGCCTGCTCGGCGGCCCGCCGCGCCCGCTGCCGTCGC
>JASLEW010000956.1 GCA_030150965.1 Thermoanaerobaculia bacterium
CCGGCGGCGGCGGCGCGGGCGGCCATCGCCGCCGCGGTCATCGCCCCCAGGGTGGGCGCCTCGAACAGCGTGCGCAGCGGCAGCTCGACGCCCAGCGCCGTCCGCAGGCGGGAGAGCAGGCGGATGGCCAGGAGCGAATGACCGCCCAGGGCGAAGAAATCGTCGGCGGCGGCAGGCGGGGCGATGCCCAGCAGCTCGGCCCACAGGCCGGCGACGATCTCCTCATGCGGCGGGCGCGCCGCCGCACGGCCGCTGCCCGTCCCGCTCGCCGCTGCCGCCGTGCCGGGCTCGGCGACCACGGCCAGGGCGCCCGGTCCGCGCGGCGTCTCCTCGGGGTCTGGGCTTCGGCCAGGCTCGGCGGCCACCGCCTCCGGCCGCCGGGCCGGCGGCGGCAGCGCCCGGCGGTCCACCTTGCCGCTCGCCAGCCGCGGCAGCCGCGCCAGGACCACCCAGGCGGACGGGACCATGTACGGCGCCAGCCGCGCCGCGGCGAAGCGGCGCAGCTCCTCGCCGCCCGGCGCGGCGCCGGGCACCGCCTCGACGTAGGCCACGAGCCGCGGCTCGCCGGGCGCCCCCGCATCGCGGTCGAGCACCGCCACCGCCTGGGCCACCGCGGGGTGCCGGCCGAGCGCCGCCTCCACCTCCTGCGGCTCGACGCGGTGGCCGCGCACCTTCACCTGGCGGTCGAGGCGGCCCAGGAAGTCGAGGCCGCCGCGCGGCAGCCAGCGCACGCGGTCGCCGGTGCGGTAGAGGCGGCCTCCCGGCTCCGCCCCGGCCGGGTCGGGCACGAAGCGCTCGGCGGTGGCCGCGGCGTCGCCGAGGTAGCCGCGCGCCAGGCCGCGGCCGGCCACGCACAGCTCCCCCACGGCCCCGAGCGGCACCGGACGCAGCTCGGGGTCGAGCACCAGCGCGCGGGTGCCGCCGATCGGCCGGCCGATCGGCACCCGCTCCAGGAGGGCGTCCTCGGGGCGCACCCGGTGGCTGGTGGAGACGGTGGTGTTCTCGGTCGGGCCGTAGCCGTTGCGCAGCGCGAGCGCCGGCAGCCGTTCGACGACGCGCCCGACCGCCGCCGGCCGCAGCACGTCGCCGCCGGCGAGGAGCTGGCGCACCGGCGCCAGCGCCGGCGGGTCCTCCGCCGCCACGGCGTGGAAGAGGTCGGCGGTCAGCAGGAGCGTGGTGACGGCGTGGCGCGCGAGCACCCGGCGCAGCTCGGCGATCGCCGGGGCGCCGGGCGGCAGGAGGACCAGGCGGGCGCCGTGCGCCAGGCTCGCCCAGATCTCGAAGGTGGCGGCGTCGAAGGCCAGCGGCGCCGCCTGCAGGAACACCTCCGCCGCGCCGAAGCTGCCGTAGCCGCCGTCGCGCACCAGGTGCACCACCGCCGCCTGCGGCACCGCCACCGCCTTCGGCCGTCCGGTCGAGCCCGAGGTGTAGAAGACACAGGCCAGGCGCGCGGCGTGCTCGGCCGCGCCCCCGTCCGGCGCCGCCGCCGCCAGCTCCTCCAGCCGCAGCGTCTCGCCTCCGGCGAGGCGCGGCAGGCGGCCGGCGAGCGCCGCCGCGTCGAGCACCAGGCGCACGCCGCAGCCGCCGAGCAGCAGGGCCACGCGCTCGGCCGGCTCCTGCGGATCGAGCGCCAGGTAGGCGGCGCCCGCCCGCAGCACCGCGGCGATGGCGGTCACCATCTCCAGCGACCTCCCGCCGCAGAGCGCCACCACGTCCTCGGCCGCGACGCCGCGGCGGCGGAGCTCGCGCGCCCAGCGCTCCGCCCGCGCCACCAGGCCGCCGTAGGAGAGGCAGCGGCCGCCCGCCGCCGCCGCCCCCTCCGCCTCCTCCACCGCCACCGCGTCCGGACGCCGCGCGGCCTGCGCGGCCAGCATCTCCCAGACGCTCGCCTCGCCGCCGGCCGCCGCCGCTCCCCCGTCCGGCCATTCCCGGAGCACCTGGTGGCGCTCGGCCGCGCCGGCGGCCGGGAGGGCGGCGAGCAGGCTCTCCGGCGCCGCCAACCCGCCGTCCAGCAGGCGCACGAAGTGATCGATCAGGCGCTCCACGGTCGCCGCATCGAACCGCCCGCGGTCGAGCTCGACGCCGCACCGCAGGCCGTCCGGCGCGGTCTCGACGTCGATCAGCAGATCGAGCTTGGCGGCGCCGTTGGGGATGTCCAGCGGGGTGACCGCCAGCGGGCCGAGACGGCGCCGCGGCGGCGCCGCCGGCCGCACGGTGAAGGCCACCTGGAAGAGCGGCATCTCCTCGACGCGGCGCGCGGGCTGCAGCTCCTCGACCAGCTTCTCGAACGGCGTCTCCTGCCGCTCGACCGCCGCCAGCGTCACCGCCCGCACCGCCGCCACCAGATCGAGGAAGGCCGCCGCCGCCGGCCGCTCGCAACGCAGCACCAGCGTGTTGACGAAAAATCCGATCAATCCCTCGGCCTCGATCCGGTTGCGCCCGGCGGCGGCGGTGCCCACCGCCAGCCGGCGCTCCCCGCTCCAGCGGTGCAGGACCTCCAGCCACGCGGCGAGGAGCACCATGAAGGGGGTCGCCGACCGCCGGCGCGCGAACGCCGTCAGGGCGGCGGCGAGGGCGGGCGGCAGCTGGCGG
>JASLEW010000797.1 GCA_030150965.1 Thermoanaerobaculia bacterium
GCCCTCTTGGCGGTGCTCGAAGCGGGCGGCGTCTACCTGCCGCTCGATCTCAGCCACCCGCGCGAGCGGCTGCAGCAGATCCTCGCCGACAGCGGCGCGCGCCTGCTGCTGACCGGCGCCGACGTTGCCGGCGGTCTCCTCCCCGAGCTGCCCGGGGTCCCCGTGCTGCGCTTGGACGGCGATGCGGGCGCGGTGGAGGATGGCGCGTCCGGCCCGGGCATGCGGTGGGAGGGGGGCCTGGACGGCACCGTGCCGCCCGGAGGTGGAACGGCGGCGGCCGGCGGCGGCGGCCGAGACGCGGGCGAGGAGCTGGGGCGGCTGGCCTACCTTCTCTATACCTCGGGGACGACCGGCGCGCCCAAGGGGGTCGAGGTCACGCACGCCTCCCTCGCCGCCTTCCTTGCCGCGATGGCCGAGCTTCACCCGCTCGCGGCCGGCGACTCGTGGATGGCGGTCACCACGCCGGCCTTCGACATCTCGCTCGCCGAGATGCTGCTGCCGCTCGTCCTGGGCGCCCGCGTGCTGCTCGCCAGCCGCGAGGTGGCGGGCGAGCCGGTGATGCTGGCGCGCGCGCTGGCCGACCACGAGGCCACCGTGCTCCAGGCCACCCCGGCGGGCTGGCGCCAGCTGCTCGACGCCGGCTGGCGGGGGAACCGGCGGCTGCGCCTGCTGTGCGGCGGCGAGGCGCTGCCCGGCGACCTGGCCCGCCGCCTGCTCCCGGCCGGCGCCGCGCTGTGGAACGAGTACGGCCCGACCGAGGCCACGGTCTGGGCGACGACCGGCCGCGTCGACGGGGCAACGAGCTTCGACCGGACTGCCCGCGCCGACCGCGCCGACCGCGCCGGGCGCGCCGGAAGCGCCGATGACGCGGGCCGCGGGGAGGCCGCCGGCCCGGGCGACCGGAGCGAGCGGAGGGGCTCGGGCGATCGCAGCGAAGGAGAGGATGCCGGTCACGCCGGCGGCGTTGCCGCGGCCGCCGGGGGGGACCGGCCGGTGCCGCTCGGCCGGCCGCTCGCCGGCACGCGCGTCCACGTCCTCGACCGCTGGCTGCGCCCGGCTCCGCCCGGCGTCACCGGCGAGCTGTTCCTGGGAGGCGCCGGGGTGGCGCGCGGCTACCGCGGGCGTCCCGAGCTGACCGCCGAGCGCTTCGTCCCCGATCCCTTCGCCGCCGAGGGCGCCGAGGGCGGGCGCCTGTACCGCACCGGCGACCGCGCGCGCCACCGCGCCGACGGTGCGCTCGAGTTCCTCGGGCGCACCGACCGCCAGCTCAAGCTGCGCGGCTTCCGGGTCGAGCCGGCCGAGGTCGAGGCCCACCTGGCGCGCCATCCGGCGGTGGCCGCCGCCGCCGTCGTGCCGCGCGAGGAGCCCGGGGGCGTCGTGCTCGGGGCCTACCTGGTGGCGCGCCCCGGCGCGGCGCCGGATGCGCTCAGCTCGGCGAGGCTCCGCCTCTTCCTGCACGACCGCCTGCCGGCCTACATGATGCCGGCGTTCTACGTGACGCTCGCGGCGTTCCCCCTGACCCCCGGCGGCAAGCTCGATCGCCAGGCCCTGGCGGCGGCGGGCGCGCAGGCCGCCGGCGAGGCCGTCCGCTACGTGGCGCCGCGCGGGCCGCTGGAGGAGTGGCTCGCCGCCACCTGTGCCGAGCTGCTGGGCCGCGAGCGCGTCGGCATGGCCGACAACTTCTTCGACCTCGGCGGCCACTCGCTGCTCGGCACCCAGCTCCTCGCCCGCCTCGCCGACGAGTGGGGGACCGAGCTCCGCCTCCAGACCCTGTTCCAGATCCAGACCCTGCGCGAGCTGGCCGATCACATCCTGGAGGAGGAGATCGCGCGCGCCACCGCCGCCGACCTCGCGCCCGCCCACGGCGCCCCGGAGGGGCCGGGCTGAGGGGCGCGCGGCCGTTCGATCGCGTAGACCACGATCTCGTCGTCCTCGCCGCCGGGCTCCGCCGGGCCGGGCTCGCCGCCGGCCTCGCGGCGCTCGAGGTGGAACCCGAGCTTCTCCATGATGCGGATCGACGGCAGGTTGGCCGCGTAGGCGACGGCGATCACGCGGTCGAGGCCCAGGACGTCCCAGGCGTGGCCCAGGGCGGCTGCTCCCGCCGCGGTGGCGAGCCCGCGCCCCCAGAGGTCCTTCCTCACCCACCAGCCGATCTCCACCTCGTCGGCGCCGCTGGGCTGAAAGCCGCAGAGCCCGGCGACGCGGTCCGACGCGCGGTCGAAGAGCGCGCCGAAACAGAATCCCCGCGCCGCCAGGTGCCGGCGCTGCCGGGCGAAGAAATCGGCGATCCGCTCGTCGCTCCAGGGCCGCCTGACGCTGGTGTAGCGCACCATGTCGGGGTCCGCCGCCATCTGCCGGAAGCCGGGCTCGTCGTGCGCCTCCCACGGCCGGATCACCAACCGGTCGGTGACGATGTGAAAAGGCGGCAGCGGGGGGCCGGCCGGCATGGCGTTAGATTACCGCGCCTGCGCCTGCGCCTGCGGCCGCGGCCGGAAAGCCCGGAGCGCCGGTGCAGCGCCGCCCCTCAGGGCGTGCTGCTGCCCTCGGGGCCTGCTCCATGGCGGGCCGTGAGGAGCCGCTTGACAACATTACCAAGAACGACTAGGCTTTGGTCATGATCCAGAGCGTGCAGCAGAGGGTGCAGCAAGGGCTGCGAGTCACGGGTTTCCTGGCGGCGGCCCTCCCGGGGTTTGCCGTCCTTCTCGGCGCGGCGGAGCCGCCGCGCTGGACACCGGCGACGCCGTTCGGCGGCGCGGTGGTGGCGCTGGCGGGAGCGCCGGGCGCGGGAGAGGCCGGAGCGGCGGGAGCACCCGCGGAGCCTCGGCGGCTCTATGCCGCAACCCGCCTCGGGCCGCTCTTCGCCAGCCGCGACGGCGGAGGCACCTGGGCCGAGCTGCCGGTGGGAGGGTTCCTCGGCAACCCGCTCGCCGGCCTGGTGACGAGCTACCGCGACCCGCTGACGGTCTTCGCCCGGACCTCCGCCTGGCAGCTGCTGCGCAGCCGCGACGGCGGCCTCGACTGGTCGGCGGTCGGCGCCAACCTGCCGCAGGTCAGCGCCCTGGCCCAGGATGGGCGCGATCCCGCTGCCTGGTTCGCGGCCACCACGGGCGGGCTGTACACCTCGCCGGACGGCGGCGACAGCTGGAGCCTCGCCGCCTTCGAGGATTCGTCGGTGGTGACGGTGGCCGTCGACCCGCGCGACCCGGACACGCTCTTCGTCATGGTGCTGGGCCAGCAGGCCGGCGCCCCGGCCACCCTGTGGCAGAGCACCGACCACGGCGCGACCTGGCTCACCACACCGCTCGCGGTGACGCCGCAGGGCCTCGAGATCGTCAGCGCGGGATTGATCTTCGACCCCGTCCGGCCCGGCACCGTCTACGCCACGTTTGGCGGCAACCTGCCCTTGTACCGTTCCACCGACGGCGGCGCGTCCTGGTCGGCGCTGCCCGCCAGTGCCGGGATCGGTGGCCTGGTGGTGCTGCCGGACGGCACCCTCCTCGGCGCCGCCGATCTCGGGGTCTCGCGCAGCACCGACCGCGGCGACAGCTGGCAGCCGCCGCTGCCGGCTTCCGGCAGCGCCGCCGCGGCGCCCCCCGACACGATCGTGCAGCTTGCCTTCGCCGCCGCCGGCGGGGGGACGGTCCTGGCGGCGGGCAGCGAGGGCGTGTGGAGATCGGAGGACGGCGGCCTGACGTGGGCCGAGAGCAGCCAGGGCATCTCGACCCTGCAGGTGCTCTCGCTCATCGCCGCACCGTCGGGCCCCGATACGATCCTCGCCGCGGCCGGCGACAGCGTGTTCCGCAGCATCGACCAGGGCGCCACCTGGACGCGGGTGTTCTCGGCCTTCAGCGGGCTGCCGCCCTACGCGTTCGCGGCGTTCGACCCGTTCCTGCCGCGCGCGCTCTACGGCATCGGCGACGACGGCCAGGCCGACCACCTGGTCCTGAGCACGCATCGCGGCAGCGGCTGGACGCCGCTGCCGGTGCCCTACGAGTGCGGCGGCGACTCCCTCTGCAGCGTCACGATCGACACCGTGGCGGTCGATCCGCGGACGCGGGGGCGCCTCTATGTGGGCGGCAGCTACTTCTATCACTTCGGCGGCTCCGGAAGCTTCCTGCTGCGCAGCGACGACGGCTTCGCGACCTGGACCGCCCTGACGCCGCCGGACGGGCAGGACACGGTCGGCCAGGGCTTCGCCGTGGTCATCGATCCTTCCGGCTCCTCGGACGGCGAGCTGCTCCATGCGCTCACCTGCGGCGGTTTCATGGAGAGCCGGAACGGCGGCACCACCTGGAGGAAGACCGGACGCGGCCTCACGGCCCCGCTCTGCACCGACCAAGCGGCGAATCCTCTGCTGGCCGCCGATCCCGCGCAACCCGGGGTCCTCTACGTGGGCACCGCCGGACAGGGCGTGTGGCGCAGCGGCGACGCCGGCCGGACCTTTCAACCGCTGAACCGCGGCCTCGCCAAGGCGACCGTCGCCAGCATCGTGGTCGATCCGACCAACTCCGCCAGGATCTACGCCGGAGTGGTCCACCAGGGGGTTTTCAGCTGGACGCCGCGCCTTCAGCGGTGGGTGCCGCTCAACGCCGGCCTGCCGGTTGCGGACTTCGATGGCGTCCTGGCGATCGACCCGCAGCGTCCGTCGCTGCTCTTCGCCGGCACCGCCACGCAGGGCGTCTTCCGTCTCGACCTCGCCGGCGCGGCCTCCGCGCCGCCGCCGGCGCCGTGAAGGCGTGACCGTTCGCCGCGCTCGATGGCGTAGACCACCACCTCGATGTCGGGGGCCGCGAGGCCGAGCTCGCGGCCGGTCGCCCGGCGCTCGAAGTGGAAGCCGAGCTTCTCCATGATGCGGATCGAGGGGCGGTTCTCGGGGAAGGCGACGGCGGTGATCCGCCGCCGCCCCAGCGTCTCCCAGGCGTAGCGCAGCGCGCCGGCTCCCGCCTCGGCGCCGTAGCCGCGCCCCCAGAGGTCGCGCATCACCCACCAGCCGATCTCGACGTCGTCGGTGGTGCCCATCGGCTGGAGCCCGGAGAGCCCGGCGACGCGGCCCGTGGCCTTCTCGATCAGCGGGCCGAGGCAGTGGCCGCGCGTCGCCAGGTGGCGGCGCTGGCGGGCGAAGAACTCGCCGATCCGCTCCTCGCTCCAGGGCTGGCCGTGGCTGATGTAGCGCATCATCTCGGGGTCCGCCACCATCTGCCGGAAGGCGGGCTCGTCGGCCGGCTCCCAGGGCCGGATCACCAGGCGGTCGGTCGCGATGCGGAAGGGGCCCGGCGCGGGCGTGGTCTCGGCGGTCATGCGATAAGTTTACCGGCCAGGGGTGGCCGCGGGAGGGCACCCGTCTTGCTTAGGGGGAAACCCGGGAGGAGCCTTGACCATGGCCGAAGAGAAGAAACCCAAGCACGGAGGATCGTCCAGCGTGAACGGCTCGGGCGTGCCGCCGCGCTTCGTCCGCTTCGACGAAGACCAGCCAACGGGCGAGCCGGGCCTGGGTCCGGAGGCCGCGGGCCAGTCCGGCGACACCCTCGGCCTGTCGCGCGACGAGATCGAGGGCCCGGAGAGCGTCGAGGAGCTGGTCGAGGAGGGGCAGGCCTACGAGGCCGGCATCCTCAGCGGCGTGGAGAACGCCCCCGACGCCGACCAGGGCGAGGTCCGCACCCACCAGGTGCCGGAGGACGACGTGCCCCAGGAGTACCTGGATCAGGACGACCCGGTCCGGCCCGACCGCGGCGACGAGGAAGGAGACCGGTGACGGCGTCTACGATGTCTCCTTCTGCTCTACATCGGGAAGCCTCCGGTAGGCGGCGTCGATCAGCTCTGCCCACCGCTCCGGATCGTCAACCACTGTCCGGCCGCCGAGCGTCTCGAGAAGAGCCCGGATGCCGTGCTGCGCTTCCAAGAGACCCTCCAGGTGGTAGGCAGCCGGACTCGCAGGGTCCTTCTGCCGGAGCTTCTCCAGGAATCTCACAGCGCGCCTCCCCGGCGAGCGTCTCGCGCGGCGGTCGGGCTCCGAGTGGTCTTGTGGCTCAAAGCGCGGGTGTCTCACGTAGAAAGTCGCTTTCCTCAGCGATGCGAGGTGCTCCTCGACCAGGTCCGAGCCCTTGCTGGCGCCGCGGTGCGCGGAGGGCAAAGGCTCAAGAGGGCCGCGGCCAGGATCGCTGTCGTTCGTCGCATCGTGAGCCTCCTTGGCTGCAATTGTCCATGTATGCCGAGGGTATTCCTTCACTGCTTGGTCTCGCTCAACCTCTTCAGAAGCATATCGATCCGCTCTCGCATTCCATGCCCGCCTCGCGCTGTGATCAGCTCCTCAAAGAGGGTGGCGGACAGACCGGCTGGCGCCGGCGGCTCGGTGGCCGCCTGCCTGGCAGCCAGAAGCTCCAGTTCAGCGGCCCGCTTGTCGCCAACTCGCGAGTAGGCGTTCGCCAGCTCCATGCGAGGCAAGATCCAGGTGGGACTCAGGTGGACCGCCTCCTTGAGGTTTGGGATCACTCCGTCGGCCGAGGATAGCTCGCGCAGCGCTATTGCCTTCAGGAGATAGGCTCCGCCCCGCACCTCGGAGCTGGTCGGGCGGCCGAGCAGCTCGTCGCAGATTCGAAGCGCATTTCTGAGCGCCTCCTCAACCATCAACGAATCGATGTAGCAGTAGGCCAACCAGATGCGCGCAAAATCGTAGCACGGGCTCTCCTGGGGGATCTCCCGCAGCAGCTCCACCGCTCGATAGCCATCGTGCCCAGGCTCGATGTTCAGCAGCGCCAGCTCAAACCGCTCCTCGTCGGTGGCGTGGCCATCGCCGACGCTGCCTTCGAGGAGCGCCATTCTCGCCGCCTCTGCGTCAGAGGCATGCCCCTTCTTCACCTAGGCACCCACCCCGCGGCTCTCAGGCCCAGTCGCAAGCTACCACCCCAGCAACGTAGCGGCTCTCCAAGCTCTCGACGGAAAGGAGAGCGGCACCTGCCAAGGCCGCTCGACTGGCCGGACGGGGCGGGGCGAGCACTCACGGCTTGGCCGCTCTTGGATACCAGACCTGAAGCCAGTCCTTGCCTTCGAGGACGGCGTTCTCGTCCCAGCTGGCAACCCACTTGGTGCAGCATCGACTGCGGCGGCCAGAGCGTCCTAGAGAGACGATAGTGTAGACAGCTCTCCCGCCTGCTATCTGGCGAGTTACCAAGAGGGGGTGCTCCCAGCCGTCCTCTAACCAGGATAACCTGTGCTCATGCTCAAGCAGCCGCTGTATCGAGCTCCGATCAACGTCTATCGGCTGATCGCTCTCCAAGACACCCATCAGCTCGATCATTCGAGTCGTTGTCATCTTTGCGTTAAGGGGGTCCTTCAGCGTCCAATAAACATACCCGATACGGGCGAGCGCCACCGCGGTCAGCAGCGCCAGCAAGACGAGAAACACCCGCCGTCTCCTGCTCATGGCTTATTTCGGGGGAGCGAAGGACGGCGGTGACGATGCCTTCGAGGTGGGCCTTGACCATCCACCCGCATTTCGATCCGCTCGCATTCCCCTGCCCGCCTCGCGCTGTGATCGAGCGCGAAACCGGTCCTCTTTCCACGGCATGGCCTTCTCCATTTTGCAGCACGATCGCGATCCCGGCCGTCGCGCGGCTCCGCCGGCGGACAATGCGCTCGCCTTCCACAGCCAGCACCGCATCGTGCACCACGCAAGAGCGTGAAGCGCCTCTTCAGGATCCTCTGTGCTATTCACATCGCCTCAACGCCTCGCGCGCCGCGATGCCAATCGCATCAGGCGTGGCTGGAAGAGAGACGACTACTTCTCTGTCCGGTAAGTCCAACCAGCTGGCCCGGGCGGTTCCCGGTCGTGTGGGAATGAAAGTGACCCGCGTATCATCCTGCAGGACTGAGCACGTGAGACTTCCTTTGGCAAACGCCGTCCAGCTTCTCACCCTGGCCGCCTTCAGCACGGGACTGGGCCTCGACGAAGACATCTCAGCCTTCGTGGGCGCCGGTGCGCCGCTGCGAAATTGTGACAGAACCTCCAGTAGGGTTGTTCCAAGCTCGTGGTTGGACGTTGAATCTTTGAGCACCAAAACAGTATCGCCGGTGATGGTGACCCCTTCGGTTTGAATCTCCGAGGTTACAATGAATTCGCCAGCCCGCGAGTAGAGCGAGGCGCTTCGAATCTCTGACATCCTAGCTTCGTCTCCTCAATAGGTCAGGATCACGTGAATGCTGATGTTCTGGCCTTGACTGTTGGCGTACTGAGCGGCCGAGGCTATGGCCTTGGCTTGGGCTACGGTCAAGTCTTGGGCCTTGATCACAAGCTCCAGGACCTTGGATGAGATTTGCGATGCACGAACCCTGTCGTCAACTAAGCGGCCGCCCTCAAAGCTCGCCAACCGATCCACAAAGCCTTTCAACCGCGAGAACAGAGCTGCGGGATTCTGGTAGCTCTTGGCCGCCAGATCAAGGCTCTTGACGCTCGTCGCAACCCCCTTCAGGAAGCGGTCGATCACGGGGAACGTCCTCATCAGGCCGCCGCCGAAGCGGTCGGCCAGCTGTTGCTCGATCTGGATCCCTCTCTGAATCGCCGGTTGCAGGAAGGCTTCGCCGAGCGCGACCAGCTCACCCTCCGCCTTCTCGACCGCGACCTGTCCCGCGGGCGACTCAAGATAGGCCACCGCCGCCGCGACCGCCGCCCCTTCGCCGACGCAGGCGTCTTCCACACACTTTCCCTTGGGGTCGGTGTGCAGAAGCGGGTTGTTCATTACATAGGCGTAGCGGTTCCACTGCTGCGGTTGCTTGGCGGTCTGCTTCAGGTCGAGGACCGGATCGAGGCTCAACATGCGCCCGGTGATCAGGCTGTAGTGACGCGCATGCATGTAGTCGAGGTCGTCCTGGTCGCTCGTCGGGTCGGCCAGGTCGCGCTCGTGGCCGGTGAACTTCATCCGCTCGCAGGGCGGGGTGGCACAGTCCTGGGCGGTGGGTGTTGCCTCCTCGCCGTAGGGGAAGTAGGCGTGGTAGGCGCTCTCGGTGCCGCTGCCGTTGGTGACCA
The DNA here is from genome assembly GCA_030150965.1 of Thermoanaerobaculia bacterium. Classification (GTDB taxonomy): domain Bacteria; phylum Acidobacteriota; class Thermoanaerobaculia; order Multivoradales; family UBA5704; genus JASLEW01. The sequence goes on from JASLEW010000797.1 coordinate 9,020, forward strand.
GGCGCGGCGTGCCGAGGTGGTCCACCGACATGGTGCGGCGCTGGGCGTTGTTGGGATAGCCGGCGAGCAGCAGGCCGTCGCGGTAGATGTAGTCCTCCCAGGTGTTGCCTGTCGTCCAGCCGGTCGACCAGTTGTAGCCCGTCACCTCGAAGGTCCGCTTCACCTTGCCGTCGAGGCCGCGCAACGTCCAGCGGTCGAAGCGCGGCGAGGCCCCCACCTGGAACGACCAGACGCGCTCGTCGTCCGCGTCGTACATGTAGAGCCACTCCTGGGCTCCGCTCTTGTAATGCTTGAGGTTGTTCAGCTCGTCGAAATCGTAGGTGGCCGCGCTCCACG
>JASLEW010000043.1 GCA_030150965.1 Thermoanaerobaculia bacterium
CTCCGTTCCACGGCCGCGGCGGCGCCGACGCCGACGCCGGGATGATGCGCTGGCAGCTGCTCGATCGACTCGTCGCCTGCGAGCCGGGGCGGTCCGCGGTGGGTGAGAAGGTCTTTGCCGCCGACCTGCCGCTGTTCGCCGAGCACTTCCCGGGCCTGCCGACGGTGCCGGGGGTGCTGCAGATCGAGATGATCGCCGCCGCCGGCGGCAAGGCGCTCAAGCTGGCGCTCCCCGACCGCCTGCCCATGCTGATCGCCGTCAAGTCGGCCAAGTTCCACCGCCGTATCGCCCCGGGCGAGCTGTGCCGGGTGCGCACCGAGATCACCCAGCTGCATCGCGACCGCGCCGCCGCCGCCGGCCTGGTGGAGGTCGACGGCCAGCGGGCGGCCGAGGCCACCTTGCTCTACGCCCTCACCCCGCTGCCGGCGCTGGCGGCGGCTGCTGCCGCCGACCCGCTGCTCGCCGCCTTCGCCGCCGCGCCGGCCGTTGCCGCCGCGCCCCCTGAGCGGAGCGAGGGAGGCGACCGCGGGTGAGCCGCTTCGCCTGGTCGCGCTGCCTGCTGCCGCCGGCGGAGGCGCCGGTCGAGGACCGCCGTTACGACGTCTACGACCCGCCCCTGGTCGTCCGCCGCACCCGCGCCCTGCCTGCCGCCGATGCCGACCTCGTCGCGCTGCCCGACCGCCGCGCCTACCGGTCGCTGTCGCGCACCGGCCTGCTGCTCTGCGCCGCCGGCCTGCCGGCCGCCGCGCCGCTCGCGCCGCTGCTGGCCGCCGACCCCTACGGCGTCGGCGTCTACTGCGCCGTCGATCCCGGGCCGCAGAACTACCAGGCCGCCCGCCGGCTGGCGGGCGGCTCGCGGCAGGAGTTCGCGGCGGTCTGGAAGCAGCTCAACCATCCCAAGCGCTACCTGTCGCAGCTGGCCAACCTGCCGGCCGCCCACCTCGGCATCTTCCTTGGCATCCGGGGACCGGTTAATGTGTACTGCCACTCGGCCGCGAGCGCCTGCCATGCGGTCGAGCAGGCGCGGCTGGACCTCGCGGCCGGCACCGTGGCGGCGGCCCTGGTCTGTGCGGCCTTCAGCCTGGAGGATGCGCTGCTGGCCCTGCGGGTGCGGCTGGACCACCCGGGTGCGGTGGTGTGCGAGGGGGCGGCGGCGGTGCTGCTGACCGCCGCGGACTTGCCCGCGCTGGAGGTGCCGGCGGCGGCGGGGCCGGCGGCGGGCGGGGACTGCTGCGGCGTTGCCCAGCCCCTGGTCGAGCTGGCAGGATGCAACGGAGGCGGGGCGCGGGTTTGACCGGCGACCACCTGAGCCAGGAGGAGAGCGCAAGGTGACCACGGACGCGGAGCTTTTCGAGCACGTCAAGACGTCGATCGTCATCGCGCTGGGGGCGCAGGCCAGCCAGCTGACGCCGGAGACCCGGCTGTTCCAGGAGCTGGGGGTGGATTCGGTCGACCTGCTCGACGTCTCCTACGAGATCGAGCGGCTGACCGGCTGCGAGCTGGAGCTGGCGGAGCTGTTCCGGGCGCGCGACGGCGGGACCCCCGATCCCAACCGGGACCTGACCCTCGAGCACCTGGTGCAGCTGCTCAAGACGCGTCTCGGTGGCGCCGGCCCGACGTGACCGCGGCGCGCGGCGAGCCGGTCGCCGTGACCGGCATGGGGGTGGTCTCGCCGCTGGGCAACGACGTGCCCACGTTCACCCGGCGCATGCTCGCCGGCGAGTCCGGGGTGCGCGGCCTGCGCGGCTGGCTGGTGGCCGAGGACTTTCCGGTCCCCTACGGCGGCGCGGTCTGCCGCGACACCCTGCCGCCGGCCGATCTCCCCGACAGCCATCGCTTCGCCCTGGCGGCCACCGCCGAGGCGCTGGCCGGCCTGCCGGCGGGCGAGCCGGTCGACGGCCTGGTCTACGGCACGGCCGAGGGCCTCAACTTCGAGCTGGTCGCGGCCTCGTTCACGCCGGCCGGCGCGCTGCGGGAGGAGGGGCTGCGGTGGGACGAGGGGCGCTGCGAGGGATCGCTCGAGGCGGTCGCCGCCTGGCTCGCCCGCCGCGGTCACGGCGTGCTGCCGGCACGGGAGAAGATCGCGGTGGCGAGCGCCTGCGCCAGCGGCAACCAGGCGATCGGCTTGGCGATGCAGCGCATCCGCCTGGGTCGCTGGCGCCGCGCGGTGGTGGGCGGGGTCGATGCCCGCCTGCTGCCGGCCAATCTCATGAGCTTCCACCTGCTCTCCGCGCTGATCACCGAGGATTGCCCGCCGCAGCGCGCCAGCCGGCCGTTCTCGATCGACCGGCGCGGCTTCGTGCGCAGCGAGGGCGCGGCGACGCTGCTGCTCGAACCGCTCGCCGCGGCCCGGCGCCGGGGTGCGCCGGTGCTCGGGCTGGTGCGCGGCTACGCCCATACCACCGACGCCTTCCATGCCACGGAGGGGCGGGAGGACTGCCAGCCGGTGGCGCAGGCGATGGCCCGGGCCATCGCCGACGCCGGGCTCGCTCCCGGCGACGTCGACGCGGTCAGCGCCCACGGCACCTCGACGCCGCTCAACGACCGCCTGGAGACCAAGGCGCTCAAGCTGCTGTTCGGCGCCGCCGCCTACGACAAGCCGGTCACCGCCTTGAAGTCGCAGCTGGGCCACGCCACCGTCGCCGCCGGCGCCATCGAGGCGGTGTCGTGCCTGGCGATGCTCGGCGCGCAGGTGCTGGCGCCGACGATCAACTACCGCCAGGACGAGATCGACCCGCAGTGCGACCTGGACTACGTGCCCAACGTGGCGCGCCCGGCGGCGCTCCGCACCCTGCTCAGCAACAGCCTGGGCTTCGGCGGCCACAACACCTGCGTGGTGATCCAGAGGGCGCCCGGCGGGTGAGCGGCGCGGCGGCGGAGGCTGGGGGGCGGGAGGTCCCGGCGCCGCGGCCGCTGGCGCTGGTCACCGGCGGCACCTCGGGCATCGGGCTGGGCGTCGCCCGCGCCCTGGCCGCCGGCCACGACCTGGCCCTGGGGTACCGCCAGGACCACCAGCGCGCCGCCGCGGCGCGCGCCGCGCTGGCCGGCGACTTTCCCGCGGCACGGATCGAGACCTTCGCCCGCCCCCTGGCCGGGCACGACGACGCCCGCGCGCTGGCGGCGGCGGTGGCCGGCGCCTTCAGCGCGCCGCCGCTGGTCTTCGTGCACTGCGCCGGCGGCCTGGCCGACCGCCTGTTCCTGGACGGCGCCTTCGCCCTCCAGCGGTCGCTGCTCGACGAGCACCTGATCGCCGGCATGGCGCTGGCCCATCTGCTGCTGGCCGCGATGTACCGCGAGCGCTTCGGCCGCATCGTGCTGATGAGCTCGATCGGCGCCCACCACGTCAAGCGCGGCCAGACCGGCTACGCCGCGGCCAAGGCCGGCCTCGAGGGCTTCACCCGCGCCCTGGCGCTCGAGGTCGCGCATCGCGGCATCACCGTCAACGCGGTGGCGCCCGGGCTCATCGACACGCCGCTCGTGGCGCCGCTGCTCCCCGCCCTGGCCGGCGGCGGCGCGCGCGGCCTGCGGCGCCACATCCCGGCGGGGCGCCTGGGCCGGCCGGAGGAGGTGGGCGCGCTGGTGCGCTTCCTGTGCTCGGCGGAGGCGGCCTACCTGACCGGGGCGGTCATCCCGCTCGACGGCGGCCGGGCGCTCGGAGACGCCGCCAGGTGAGCCGGGTGGCGGTGGTCACCGGCGGCACCCGCGGCATCGGGCGGGCCATCACCCTCGCCCTGGCCGGCGAGGGCGCGACCGTCTTCGCGCTCCATGCCCGCAGGCGGTCCGCCGCCGATGCGCTGGCTGCCGAGGCGGCGGCGCGCGGCCTGGCGGTGCGCTGCCTGCGCGGCGACCTGACGCGGCCGGAGGAGCTGGCGGCCAGCGCCGGGGCGGTGCTGGCGGAGGCCGCCGCCGTCGACGTGGTGGTGCACGCCGCGGCCACCGGCGTCCACCGCCGGGCGTTCGAGCTGACGCCGAAGCACCTCCGCTTCACCTTCGAGACCAACGTCTTCGCCCTCCACGCCCTGCTCCTGGCCCTGCTGCCGCGCATCCCCGCGGGCGGCCGGATCATCGGCCTGAGCTCGGCCGGGGCGGTGCGCACCGCACCCTTCTATGCCGCGGTGGGGAGCAGCAAGGCGGCGCTCGAGTCGCTGTTCCGCCACTATGCGGTGGAGCTGGCGCCGCGCGGCATCACCGTCAACGTGGTGGCGCCCGGCCTGGTGGAGACCGAGGCGCTGGCGGCGTTCCCGGACCGCGAGGAGCGCCTCGCCCGCACCTTGCGGGAGACGCCCACCGGCCGCCTCACCACCGCCGTCGAGGTGGCCGAGGCCGTCCGCTTCCTGGCGAGCGCCGAGGCCGGCCAGATCACCGGCCAGGTGCTGGCGCTGGACGGCGGCAAGGGGCTGCCCGGCTGACGCCGGCGCCCGCCGCCGGTTTCAGGCCTGGGCTTCGTCGCCAGCGTCGGCGACGTCGGGAGCGATGGCAGCGTCGGGCGAGCCGGAGGTGTCCGGAGCGCCGGGAGCGTCAGGAGCGTCGGAAGTGTCAGCAGCCTCGGCCGGCCCCGCGAGGCCCGCCGGCCCCAGCAGCGTCTCGGCGGCGAACCAGGAGCGGCGGCGGCGCGGTCCGAGGTCGGCGACGATGGTATCGAGGTAGGTGCCGGTGTCGGCGTCCATGTTGTCGGTGATGTAGTAGCGCGTGTCCGGGTGCCAGCGCTTCTCGAGATAGAAGTAGGCGCACAGGGCGCGCCGCGGCCCCACCTCGACGAACACCGCGTCGCGGTGGCGCCGCACCAGGCCGTCGATCGACTGCCGCCAGTGCACGGCCTCGTAGAGATGGCGCGCCATCAGGTCGATCAGCGTCGCCTTGCCGGGCGCGAAGACCAGCTTGCCCAGCGCGTTGGGCAGGTAGGGCAGATGCGGCACGCGCCAGTCGACCTGCTCCATGTGGGCGGCCAGCCGCTCGGCGATGGGCCGCATCAGCATCGAGTGGAGCGGCAGCTTCACCGGCATGAACATGGTCCGCGACTCCGGCTGCTCCTCCTTGAGGCGCGCGCACACCCAGCGCACCGGCTCGCTCTCGCCGGCGATGTAGTGGATGTGGGGCGACAGCATGCCGCCGACCTGGATCACGCCCATCTCCCGGGCGCGCTCCACCAGGCCGGTCACCGGGGCGAGCGGGATGCGGTAGACCACCGCGCGCTCGCCCACCGGGTCCGGGAGGTCGGGGGGCGAGGGACGCACCAGCAGGCGGACCGCATCGGCCACCGACAGCGCTCCGATGTGGACCAGGTGGTTGTACTCACCCAGGCTGAAGCCCAGGGAGTACGAGGCCACGACGCCCTCCGCCTCGAGCGCCCGCTGGTACATGAGGTTGACCAGGAACAGGCCCAGCCGCTGGTCGCGCTTCTCCTTGAACACGTCGGGCGAGTCGCGGCAGTAGCGCTCCGCGAGGTCCTCGCCCAGCACCTCCGAGGCGTCGCGCAGCACCTGCGCGGTCGCCGGGCGCAGCAGCGCGAGCTTGCGGATCATGCCGCCATAGCGCGACGACTGGCTGGGAAACATGAAGACGATGTTCATGGCGTCAGGCCCCGACCCGGTCGGCCAGCCGCACGTAGACGTCGCGCCGGCCGGAGAAGCCCAGGCGGCCGTGCAGGATGCGGGTGTTGTCGACCAGCAGCACGTCGCCGCGCTCCCAGGCCACGCGCACCGCCAGGCGCTGGTTCAGGGCCATGATCTCCTTGATCGCGGCGCCGGGCACCGGCCGTCCGTCCTCCATGCGCACGACGATGGGGAAGGAGGCGCCGGAGAGCTCCCTGATGGTGGCGGCGGCGGTGCCGCGCTTGAGCGACAGCTCTCCCAGGTACAGCGACACCACGTTGTTGACGAAGGCGGTGGGGCGGCCGTTCCGCCCCGGGACCGCGGCCCACGCCAGATAGTCCGTGGTCACCAGGCGGCTCTCCGGATCGACGGTGAGCAGCGTGTCGTGCCGACGGCAGTAGCTCTCGACCTCGGCCAGGTCGCCGGTCTGGAACGCCAGCTGCCAGGCGCCGTCGGGCAGCCGCCGCTGGTAGCGGACGCGCGACTCCGCGAACAGGCCGCGGGTGCGCTCTCCGAGGCCTGCCCAGACCTCCTCGCCGTCGCAGAGCGTGGTCTCGCCGCCCTGGTCGGCGGGGCGCTCGCAGAAGAACCACAGGACCTGCGGCTGCCTGGCGGTGTAGTACATCTCGCCGTGCAGCGGGATGGCGAAACCCTCCTGGCTGCCGGTGACGGTGAGCAGGGTCTCCCTGCCGCCGACCGGCTGGCGGTCGCGGAAGAAGCCCCCCTGATAGGTGGAGAAGCCGCGCGAGCACGCCTCGCTGAAAGCGACGAAATCGTCCCGCGACGGCTGGAAGCCGCGCCACAGCACGGCGCCGTGCCGCGAGAGCAGCGCGCCCACCTCGTCGGCGGCGAGATCCTCCAACCTGGCCGGCGCCGCGGCGCCGAGGACGATGCCGAACGAAGCCGCCAGCGGCCGCCGGTCCGTCCGCGGCGCGAGCTGCGTCATCCCGCCGCTACTCGCCGCCTTCCAGGCACTTCTGGATCTCGCTGGCGGTGGTGTAGCCGAGCACGATGCTGTAGGCGATCAGCACCGCCTGGGCGCCCAGGGCGAACGGCGGCTGGCCGATGCCGGACACCTGGTAGCTCGACATGTAGCTGCACATCTGGTTGATGTCCTCGGCCGAGGAGAACTGCGCCGCCAGCTGGAGGCAGAAGGCGCCGAAGTTGGCCGACGTCCACTTCTGGATGAACTGGTTGTTGGCGTTGTGCAGCGCGTCGTCGTAGATCTCGGCGAACTGGAAGCCGAGGATCAGGTCGGAGATCATCGCCGCGATGCCCTTGTAGTTGGGGCCCTCGACCGCCTCGGCGAGGTCGTTCCACAGGGCCGGGATCGCGATCTGGTCCCAGTTGTTGATCGCGGTCTGGATGAGCTGCTGCTGCTGCGGCGGCGCGCTCTTGTAGTTGGCGCTGGCGTTGTACAGCGGCACCCCCGTCTGCTTGTTGCGGGTGGTGAGCAGCATGTAGAAGCCCTTGTAGTAATCCTGCGACAGCCCGCCCTGCGGCAGGGCGTACTGCAGGATGGTGCCCTCGATGATGATCCGCTGCTGCGGATTGAGCTTGCTGACGATGTTCTTGAGGGCGTTCTCCAGGAGCTTGCCGAGGCATTCCATGTCCTCTTCGTCGGAATCGCCGTCGCCGTCGCCGTCGCTGTCGCCATCGCCGTCACCCAGGGTGAGATGGCCGACGGAATCGTCGTCGAAGCTCACCGCGTCCTCGTCGAGGCTGGTACCGAACGGATCCTCGATCCCGCCTTCCCAATCCTGGCCGTCGATGTCCATGGTCCCTCCCGTCTCCGGTTGTCAGATCGCAGGCACTTCGGTCGCGTGCGGCGCGGCGGTGCGCCCGTGTGCGGCAGCTCCTGAAAAGGCGCTGGTGAGTATACAGGATGCGGTAGGCGGCGCTACGATACGCCGCGCGCATGAGACATCGCATGCGGGTCCACGTCGAAGCTCATCGCGATCTGCTGCGCCGGCTGTACGAGGCCGCGTCGATCGACCCACGGGCGGACGGCACCTTCGCCCTGCGGGCGCACCGCCGCCCCGCCTGGGCGCTCGACCTGCGCCGCCCGCTCCTGCGCTCGGAGCTGCTGCAGCCGGCGGCGGCGGCGGTGACCGACCGCCTGCTGGCGCTGGGCGCCACCCAGGTGGCGGGCCTCGGGCTGGGCGCCGCGCCGCTCGTCTGCGGCGTGGTGGCACAGGCCCGCGGCGTCGACGGCGCCCTGCTGCGGGCGGAGCCCAAACGGCGCAACTTCATCCGTCCTTTCGAAGGCGAGCTGGCCGGCGACCAGCCGGTGTGGCTGCTCGACGACCTGGTCAACAGCGGGCGCAGCGGCGTCGCCGCCGCCGCGATGCTGCGCCAGGCGGGTTTGCAGGTGGACGGCGTCGTCTGCCTGTTCCGCTTCGGCTGGGGCGCGGGGCAGAGGCGGCTGCGCGCGCACGGGCTGCGGCTGGAGCCGCTCGCCGAGCTGCAGCGGCCCTCCCCCTCCGGCGCTCTCGAACGGCGGCTGCGCGCCCTGGTCGCGGGACGCTAGCGATCTCCCCGGCCGCGCCGACGCCCCGCTGCATGAGCGCCAACCTGCTCGTCCTCACGCCTTACGAATCGGCGGCGGAGCTGGCGGCCGACCGGGTCGCCGGCCGCTGGCTGCTGCACGCCCTGGCAGCGCGGGGCATCGGCTGGCAGCTGCATCAGCCGTGGCAGCCGCTGCCGCCGCTCGCCGGGTTCGACGCCGTGCTCTGCTGGTCCTACCGCTGGGCCCGCAACAACTATCTCTACTGGGCCCGGCGGGCGGAGGAGCGCTGTGCCGGCGAGGGCCTGCCGGTCGTCAACGGCACCCGGCATGCCGACGCCACGCATTCGTGGTTCCTCACCGCCTGGCGGCAGGCGGGCGTCGCCTGCGCCGCCTGCCGGCGCTTCGCCCGCTTCGGCGACTTCGGCTTGGGCTACCCCCTCATCCTGCGGCGCGACGGCGTGCACCAGGGGCAGGACGTCCACCTGGCCGGGTCGCCGCGCGAGGCCCGCCGCCTGATCGAGGAGCGCCTGCGCGATCTGGCGGAGCTGCCGCCGCGCGAGCGGCCCAAGGGGCGGTTGGACCTGGCGGTGGAGTTCGTCGACACCCGCGACCCGCAGGGCCGCTACCGCAAGTGGCGCAGCTACGTGATCGGCGGCCGGGTCCTGCCGCGGATGCTCAACGTGTCGCGCCACTGGCTGGTCAACTTCGGCAACCTGATCGAGGACGAGGCGGCGGTCGCCGAGGACCGCGAGTTCGTGCGCGGCGGCGAGCCGCAGGCGGAGCAGGTGCGCCGTGCCGCCGCCCTGACCGGCGCCGACATCGTGGCGCTGGATTACGGCCGCCGGGCCGACGGCAGCGTGGTCTTCTGGGAGGCCAACCGCCACTTCCTGATGCTGGGCGACCAGGGCTACGAGCAGCCGGACCGGATGGCCGGCGCCACCGGCCGCAGCGCCGAGGAGCGGCGGGCCGAGGACGAGCGCGTCGGCCTGGCGATGGCCGACCTGGTGCGCGAGCGGATCGCCGCCGCGGCCGGCGCCGACACCTGCGCTGGCGCCCGGGAAGCCGCCGATGCCGTGCCGCCGGTGCCGGCGGCGGGCACGGCCGGGCCGCGGCCCGCGGGCTGAGCGCCATGCCCGTCCGGCTGCTGCTCGTCACCGCCTACCGCACGCGCCAGGGCTTCGCGGAGTACCAGGCCGGGCGGCACCTGCTGGCGGCGTTGCTCGCGCGGGGCGTGGAGCCCGAGCTGCACCAGCCCTGGCTGCCGGAGGCCGACCTCGGCGCCTGCGACGCGGTCTGCTTCTGGCCCTACCGTCACGGCTGGAACAACTATCTCTTCTGGGCCGGGCGGCTCGAGCGGCGCTGCGCCGCGCTGGGGGTGCCGGTGGTCAACCCGGTGACGCGCCACACCTGGCTGCACTCGCCCGATCTCGCCGCCTGGGCGCGGCAGGGCGTGCGCTGCGCCGCGCATCAGAGGTTCTCGCTGCCGGCGCAGCTGGCCCTGCGCTATCCGCTGGTGCTGCGCCGCGACAGCGAGCACCGCGGCCGGCGCATGCACCTGGTGCGCGACCCGGCGGAGGCCGCGGCGGCCTGCGCCCGCGACCAGGCGGCGCCCGGGCGCGTCAACCGTCTGGACCTGGCGGTCGAGTTCATCGACACCCGGTGGCCTGACGGCTTCTTCCGCAAGCGGCGCGCCTACGCGGTGGGCGGCGAGGTGATCCCCGCCCACTCCGTGCGCTCGCAGCGCTGGCTGGTCAACTTCGGCAGCCGCGCCGGCAACCAGGGCTCCTACAGGGAGCACCGCGAGTTCCTGGCCGAGGGCGAGCCGCGCGCCGACCTGGTGCGGCAGGCGGCGGCGGCGATCGGGGCCGATTTCGCCGCCCTCGACTACAGCCCGGCGCCCGACGGCGGCTACGTCTTCTGGGAGGCCAACCGCACGCCGCGCATGTGGGGCGACCGCGAGCTGGCCGCCGGCAAGCCGGAGAGGGCCGACGTGCGCTGCGGCGAGGCGCTGGCCGACCTGGTGCTGCGGCGCGCCGCCGGCGGTGGTGCCGCCGCCGACGGGGCCGGCGCTGCCGGCGCCGATCATGCCGGCGATGCCGACAATGCCGACGATGCTGGCGCTGCCGGCGACGCCGATGCCAGGTGACGCGGGGCAGGCCGCCGCGAAGACGGCTTGGGATGGCGGCTGGCTCGGTCTCGACCGCTTCGTCGAGGAGCGCCGGCGCCGCGACAACCTGCCGGGCGTGGCGCTGGCGCTGGCCGCCGGCGGCGAGGTGGTCTTCTCCGGGGCCTGGGGCGTCCGCAACCTGGCGAGCGGGGAGCCGCTGACCGCGGAGGCTGCCCTGCCCGTCGGCTCGCTGACCAAGCTGGTCACCACGGTCGCCGCGCTGCGCTTGGTCGAGCGCGGGCGGCTGGACCTCGACCAGCCGGTGCGCCGGTGGGTTCCCTGGTTCGCGGTGGGCCAGGGTGCCGGTGGCGCGGCTCCCGGCGCCGCCGCGGCCATCACCCTGCGCCAGCTGCTGGGCCACCGTTCCGGGCTGCCGCGCGGGCCGCTCGACGGCGGCCCGCGCGCCGCCGAGGAGCGGTTGCGCGGCGTGGCCGCCATGCCTCTGGCCTTCCCTCCCGGGGCCCGCCACAAGTACTCCAACCTCGGCTTCGCGCTGGCCGCGGAGGCGCTCTGCCGGGCGGCGGGCCGGCCCTGGGAGGAGCTGGCCCGCGAGCTGGTGCTGGCGCCCGCCGGCATGGCCGGCAGCCGCCTGGGGGCGACCGGGCCCGCCGGCCGCGGCGCCGTCGTCGGCTACCAGCGCGATCACTACCGCACGCTCGTCCGGCCGCACGACCGGCTCCGTGCCGCGGCGCCGCTGCCGGCGCCGCGCGGCGCCGGCGACCTGGCGGCGAGCGCCCTGGACATGGGGCGGCTGATCGCCGGCCTGCTGGGCGGCGGCCTGCTCGAGTCCGCGTCGCTCGCCGCCCTGGCACGAGCCCAGGAGCCGGCCGTCCCGGACGCGCCCGTGTATGGCCTGGCGCTGCGCGTCGGCCGCCGGCTGGGGCGGCGCTGCCTGCACCACGACGGCGGCCATTTCGGCTTCTGGTCGCGCCTGCGGCTGTTCCCGGACCAGGCGGTGGGCGGCGTGATCCTGTGCAACCGCTGCTGTGCCGCGCCGGCCGCCGACGAGATCCTGGACCTGGCGCTGGCGCCGCTGCTCGGCGTGCGCCGGCCGCCGGGGTGGATGGAAGCCGCGCAGAAGGAGCTGGAGCGCTGCGCCGGCGGCTATGCGAGGCCGGGTGAGACGGTCGAGATCGCCCTGGCCCGGGAGTGCCCGGATGATGGCCTGCTGCTGCGCCAGGACGGGGTCGAGATCCCGCTGCGCCGCCACGGCGCTGGCCGGTTCCTGCAGCTCAGCGGCCCCTGCTCCGAGCACCTGCTGCGCTTCGCGGCCGACCATGGCGCATCCTGGGAGTGCACCGCCGGGCCGCGGCGCTGGGTCCGCCGGGAGAGCCTGTGGCCGCTGCTCTGGGATGGGCCGGCCCATCCGGCGCCGCCCGCCGCCCGCGAGCGGGACCTGCGCCTGGTCGGCGTCTACCGCAATCCCGACGTCGGCGACGTGCGCGTCCACCTGCGCCGCGGCCGGCCGCTGTTCTCCTTCTACTACGGCGAGGAGGTGCGGCTCGCGGCCCTGGGCGGCCGCCGCTACCGGCCGGCCGGCGGGATGCTGGACGGCGAACCGGTCGTCTTCGAGCTGCCGCGCGGCGGCGGTCCGGCGACCGCCCTGGAGGCCGGGTACATGCGCTTCGAGCGCCGCGACGCCCGGCCGGAAGACCTGCTGGAGCCGATGGTAGGCTGAGCGCGTGCCGCCGCATCCGCGAGTCAATCCCGGCGCCTCGGCCCTGCCGGCCGTCGCCTACACGCCGCCCGGCGCCGCGGCGCGCGGGGGCCGCGACCTCTTCCCCCTGCACCTCGGCGACACCTGGCGCCCGCCGCCGGAGGGCTGCCGGCTCGAGGACCTCGCCGCCGCGCGGCACGAGGACCTCTACCGCTACGCACCGCCGCGCGGCCTGCCCGCCCTGGTCGATGCCCTGGCCGAGCGCACCCGCGCCGCGACCGGCGTGCCGGTCCAGCGCCGCAATCTGCTGGTGACCGCCGGCGCCACGGCCGGCTGCGCCGCGGTGCTCGCGGCGCTGCTCTCGCCGGGCGACGAGGTGCTGCTGCTCGCCCCGCGCTGGCCGCTGGTGGCCGGACAGGTGCGCCTGCTGGGGGCGGTGCCGGTGGACGTCCCGGTGCTGGGGGTCGAGGGCGCCGATAGCGCCGACGAGCTGGTGGCGCGCCTCGAGCGCCGGGCGGGCGGGCGCACCACCGCCCTGTACCTCGGCTCGCCAAGCAATCCCAGCGGCGCCGTGCTGCACCGTCCGGCCCTGGAGGCGCTGGCCGGATGGGCGCGCCGCCGCGGCCTCTGGCTGATCGCCGACGAGGTGTTCGCCGACTTCGTCTACGCGGGAGACGGACCGGGCAGCGCCCTCGCGCTGGCGCCCGAGCGCACGTTCGTGCTGCGGTCGTTCTCGAAGTCCCACGGCATGGCGGGCAACCGCTGCGGCTGGGTGGTAGGGCCGCTGCCGGCCATGGGAGAGGTGGCCAAGGCGAGCACCCAGCTCGCGTATGCGGCGCCGACCGGAGCCCAGCTCGCCGCGCTGGCGGCGCTGGGCGAGGCCGGGGATGCCTGGCTCGACGCGGCGCGCCGCCAGTACCGCGCCACCGGCGCCCGGGTGGCGGCGCGGCTGGGAGCCGCCGCGCCGCAGGGCGCCACGTTCCTCTTCCTGGATGCCGCCGGCTCCCTCGCCGGCGCGGACCTCGCGCCGCTGCTGCGCCGCTGCGCGGCGCGCGGCCTGCTGCTGGCGCCGGGGCCCAGCTTCGGCCCCTATCCGACCCACGTGCGGCTGTGCTTCAGCGCGGCGCCGCCGGAGGTCGTCGAGCGCGGCGCCGAGCTGCTGGCGGAGCTGCTGGGGCGAGGCGCCCGGGACGGGCCCGCCGCGCCGTCATGACCGAGCCGCCGCCCCAGCCGCCGCCGG
>JASLEW010000101.1 GCA_030150965.1 Thermoanaerobaculia bacterium
ACAACATCCCCTCGGGCTACCTCCTGCGCGGGCCGCTCGCGCCGGCGGCGACCCCGGCGCCCTGGCCGCCGCCAGCGCCGCGGCGAGGCCGGCGACCGTCGGCGCCGCGAACACCCGCTGCACCGGCAGGTCGACGCCGAAGACCTGGCGGAGGCGCGACAGCAGGCGGGTGACGAGGAGCGAGTGGCCGCCCAGGTGGAAGAAGTCTTCGTCGACGCCGACCGGCTGGCCCGGGCCGCCCAGGCCGAGGAGATCCTCCCAGATCCCCGCGATCACCTCCTCGACGGGATCGCGCGGCGGCGTCCGCGGCGCGCCCTCCGCCTCGCCGGCCAGCCGCGCCGCGGGCGCCGGCAGCGCCCGCCGGTCGACCTTGCCGTTGGCGTTGAGCGGCAGCTCCGCGAGGGGCACGAAGAGCGACGGTACCATGTGCTCCGGCAGGTTCTCGCGCAGGTGGCCGCGGAGCTCCGCCGGCGCCGGCCCGTCCTCGCCCTCCGGCACGTAGTAGGCGACCAGCCGGTGGCCGCCGGCCGCCGTCTCCGTCGCCGCCGCCGTCACCACCGCCTCGCGCACGCCCGGGTGGCGGAGGAGGGCGCTCTCGACCTCCCCGGGCTCGACGCGGAAGCCGCGCACCTTGACCTGGAGGTCGCGCCGGCCGAGGAAGTCCAGCGTCCCGTCCGGCCGCCACCGCGCGAGGTCGCCGGTGCGGTACAGCCGCCCCCCTTCCCGCGGGTCCTCGCCGAACGGATCCGGCACGAAGCGCTCGGCGGTCAGCGCCGGGAGGCCGAGGTAGCCGCGCGCCACGCCGGCGCCGCCGACGCAGAGCTCGCCGACGCAGCCGACCGGCAGCGGCGAGAGCCACCGGTCGAGCACGTGGGCGCGGCTGCCGGCGATCGGCCGCCCGATCGGCACCGACGTCTCGCCCGCCGCCAGCCCTCCGCGCAGGCGGTGGGTGGTCGAGAACGTCGTGTTCTCCGTCGGGCCGTAGCCGTTGATGAGGTCGACGCCCGGCAGGGCGGCGAGCGCCCGCAGCACGTGGGGGCGCGACAGGACGTCGCCGCCGGCGAGCAGCTGGCGCAGGCCGCCGAGCGGCGCGAGCCCTTCCTCCACCGCGAGGTGGAAGAGGCCGGACGTCAGCCAGAGCGTCGTCACCCCGTGGCGCGCCACCGCCGCGCAGGCGTCGCCCAGCGTGTAGGGTCCGGGCGGCAGGAACGCCAGGCGGCCGCCGTGGAGGAGCGGCCCCCAGAGCTCGAAGGTCGCCACGTCGAACGACATCGGCGCCATCTGAAGGTAGACCTCGCCGGGGCCGAACGACGCGTAGCCCGCCTCGCGCACCAGCCGCACCACCGCACGATGGCTGACCTCGACCCCCTTGGGCGCGCCCGTCGAGCCGGAGGTGTAGAGCACGTAGGCGAGGCTGGCGGGCGGCACGTCGGCGGAGACGGCCGCCTCGACGGCGGGGGCGTCCACCTCGGCGAGGGCGTCCTCGAGCGCCAGGCGGGGCGCCGCACCGGGGAGAGCCGCCAGCAGGCGCCGCGGTCCCACCACCGCCGCCGGCGCCGCGTCCAAAACCAGCAGCGCCAGCCGCGTCCGCGGGTAGGAGGGGTCGAGCGGCAGGTAGCCGCCGCCCGCCTTGAGGGCGCCGAGGAGCGCGACGACCAGCTCCGCCGAGCGCTCGGCGCAGACGGCGACCCGTGACCCGACACCCGCTCCCAGCCGCCGCAGCCGGCGCGCGACGCGGCCGGCGCGCCGGTCGAGCTCGCCGTAGGTGAGCGCGCCGCCCTCCCAAGCGACGGCCGCCGCGTCGGGCCGCGCCGCCGCCTGCTCCTCGAACAGGCTGTGCACGGAGCGTGGCGGGAAGTCCGACGCCGTGTCGTTCCACTCCGCGATCAGCTGGTGGCGCTCGGGCGCCGAGAGAAGCGGCAGGCCGGAGACCGGCAGCTCCGGCGCCGCCGCCGCCCCGGCGACGAGCGCTCCGTAGTGGCCGAGGAGACGCGTCGCGGTCGGCGCGGTGAAGAGGTCCGCCGCGTACTCCAGGACCAGGGTGAGCTCGGCCGGCATCTCCATCGCCGAGAGCAGGAGGTCGAGCTTCGCCGTGGACCGCTCGCCCCAGGGGAGCCGCACGAGGCGCAGCCCCGTGCCGTCGCCCGCCGTGGCCTGGCCGGCGCCCTGAAAGCTGAAGAGCGCCTGGACCAGGGGGTTCCTCGACCCCTCGCGCTCCGGCCGCAGCTCCTCGACCAGCATCTCGAAGGGCAGGTCCTGATGGGCGAAGGCGGCGAGCGCCGTGTCGCGCACCGCCGCGAGCAGGCGGCGGAAGGACGGATCGCCGGCCGTCCGCGCCCGGATCGCCAGCGTGTTGACGAAGAACCCGATCAGCCCCTCGACCTCCGGCCGCGGGCGGTCGGCGACCGGCGTGCCGACGAGCAGGTCCTCCTCTCCCGTGACGCGCGCGAGGAGCGCCGCGAAGCCGGCGAGGAGCAGCATGTAGAGGGTCGTCCCCTCCCGCCGCGCCGCCTGGCGGAGCGCCGCCGTCGCCGCTGCCGGCAGGCGGAGCATCGCGCTCGCGCCGCGGAAGCTCGACGCCGCCGGGCGCTGCCGG
>JASLEW010000142.1 GCA_030150965.1 Thermoanaerobaculia bacterium
CCGGCGGCGGCCGGACGCCCGCGGCCGGAGGTGCGGCCGCCGCGCCGCGGGCAGCTGCCGGTGGCCGACCTCGGCGCCCTGCCGGAGGCGCGCCGCGGCGCCGAGGCCGCACGCCTGGCCGGCGAGGAGGCGCGGCGCCCCTTCGACCTGGCAGCGGGCCCGCTGTGGCGTCTCCGCCTGCTGCGGCTCGACCCCGGCGAGCACCGGCTGCTGGTCAACTTCCATCACATCGTGGCCGACGGCTGGTCGATCGGCGTGCTGACCGGCGAGCTCGGGGCGCTCTACGGCGCCGCCGCGGCGCGCCGCGCCTCGCCGCTGCCGCGGCCGGTCCTGCAGTACGCCGACTATGCCGCCTGGCAGCGGCGGGAGCTGGCCGGCGCGGGCATGGCGGAGCTGCTGCGCCACTGGCGCGAGCGGCTGACGCCGCTGCCGCCGGTGCTGGAGCTGCCCACCGACCGGCCCCGCCCCGCCGTCCAGACCCATCGCGGCGCGCGCCTGCCCATCGCCTTCGAGCCGCGGCTGGCGGCGGAGCTGCGCGCGCTCGCCGCCGCCTCCGGCGCCACCCTGTTCATGGTGCTGCTGGCCGGCTTCCAGGCGCTGCTGCTGCGCCACACCGGGCAGGACGACCTGGTGGTGGGAACGCCGGTCGCGGGGCGCAACCGCGCCGAGCTGGAAGGGGTGATCGGCCCGTTCGTCAACACCCTGGCGCTGCGCTCCAGCCTGGCCGGCGATCCGCCGGCAGAGGCGCTGCTCGAACGGGTGCGCCGGGTCTGCCTGGACGCCTTCCGGCACCAGGACATGCCGTTCGAGAAGCTGGTCGAGGAGCTGGCGGTGGCGCGTTCGCTCGGCCACTCGCCGCTGTTCGCCGTGATGCTCGCGCTGCAGAACGCCGCGCCGCCGCCGCTCGCGCTGCCGGGCCTGGCGCTGGCGCGCCTCGCCGCCGACAGCGGCACCGCCAAGTTCGACCTGACGGTCGAGCTGACCGAGCGCCGGGGCGACGGCGCGCTCGCCGGCGCCATCGAGCACAACACCGACCTGTTCGACCGCGCCACCGTCGCGCGCCTCGGCGGCCACCTCTCGATGCTGCTCGCCGGCCTCGCCGGGGCGCCCGGGGCGCGGCTGTCGGCCCTGCCCCTGCTGCAGGAGGCCGAGCGCCATCAGCTGACCGTGGAGCTCGACGACAGCCGCGCGCTGTTCGCCGCGCCGTTCGCCGTCGATGCGCTCGTCCACGACCTCTTCACGGCCAGCGCGCGGCGCGCCCCCGACGCCGTGGCGGTGAGCTGCGGCGGCCAGCTGCTGAGCTACGGCGGCCTGGCGGCCGCGGTGGAGCGGCTGGCCCGCCGGCTGGCGCGGTTGGGGGTGGGGCCGGAGACGGTGGTGGCGATCCATGCCGAGCGCTCGCCGACCCTGCTCGTGGCGGTGCTGGCGGTGCTGAGCGCGGGCGGCGCCTACCTGCCGCTCGACCCGCTCTACCCGCCGGCCAGGGTGGCCGACATCCTGGACGATGCGGGCCCCCGGCTGGTGCTCTGCGACCGGGCGCTCGCCGCCAACCTGCCGGCGGGCGCACCGGCGGCCGTCCTGCTCGACGGGGCCGCGGCGGCGGGGGAGCCGGCCGGCCTGGACCTCCCCCTGCCGCGGCCGGCATCGTCCGAGAGCCTCGCCTACGTCATCTATACCTCGGGGTCGAGCGGCCGGCCCAAGGGGGTCGAGGTGCGCCACCGCGGCGTCGTCAACTATCTCGCCGCGATGACCCGGCGGCCGGGGATCGGCGCGGGCTCCGTCATGATGGCGCTGACCACGCTGTCGTTCGACATCGCGGTGACCGAGCTGCTGCTGCCGCTCGCCGCCGGCGCGCGCATCGAGCTGCTGCGGCGGGAGACGGCGGCCGACGCGGCGCTGCTCGCGGCGGCGGTCGAGGCCGCCGGCGCCACCCTGATGCAGGCCACCCCCACCACCTGGGCGCTGCTGGTCGACGGCGGCTGGGCCGGGCGCCCCGGCCTGGTGGCGCTGTGCGGCGGCGAGGCGCTGCCGCCCGGCCTGGTGGCGCGGCTGCTGCCGCGGGTGGACGCCCTGTGGAACGTCTACGGCCCCACCGAGACCACGGTCTGGTCCACCCTGCACCCGGTCGCGCCGGCCACGCCCGGTGCCCAGACGGTGCCGGTCGGCCGGCCGCTCGCCAACACCATGGTCGCGTTGCTCGACCGCGACGGCAACCAGGTGCCGTTGGGCGTCGCCGCCGAGCTGGCGATCGGCGGGGCGGGGCTGGCGCGCGGCTACCGCGGGCGGCCCGGGCTGACCGCCGAGCGCTTCATCCCCGATCCCGCGGCCGGCCGCGGCGGCGAGCCCGGGGCGCGCCTCTATCGCACCGGCGACCTGGCGCGGCGGCGGCCGGACGGCACGCTCGAATGCCTGGGCCGCATCGACTCGCAGGTCAAGGTGCGGGGCGTGCGCATCGAGCTCGGGGAGATCGAGGCCGCCGCCGCCGCCCATCCCGCGGTGCGCGGCTGCGTCGCCGGCCTGCTGCGCGGCGAGCGCCCTGCCGATGCGCGGCTGGTCGCCTGGGTGGTGCGGGAACCGGCCGCCGCCCTCGCGTGGGAGGAGCTGCGCGGTTTCCTGGAGCAGCGGCTGCCGGCGGCGGTGGTGCCGTCGTCGGCAGTCTTCCTGGAGCGGCTGCCGCTGCTGCCGAGCGGCAAGGTGGACCGCCGGAGCCTGCCCGCTCCCGGCGGCGACCGGCCGGACCTCGCCGCCGCCTACGTCTCGCCGCGCAACGAGCGCGAGCGGCTGGTGGCGCGGCTCTGGCAGGAGGCGCTGGGCCTGGCGCGCGTCGGCATCCACGACAACTTCTTCGACCTCGGCGGGCACTCGCTGCTCGCCGCGGAGATCCATGGCCGGCTGCGCGAGCGGCTGGACACCGGCCTGACCCTGGTCGACCTCTTCCGCTACCCGACGGTGCACGCCCTGGCGGCGCGTCTGGCCGCGGACGGCCGGGAGCCGGAGGCGCCGCCCGCCGGCCCCGCCGGCCTTGCCGTGGGCGGCGAAGAGGAA
>JASLEW010000173.1 GCA_030150965.1 Thermoanaerobaculia bacterium
GACTGCTCCAGTGGAGTGCGGCGACCACGAACTGAGCTGCCGCAGTGACGCACGCCGCCAAGACCTGACCGCTGTGGCCGGTCAGCATGGCGGACGGCGGCCGCCGCGGCCCGCCGTCGACCTCCCGCCGCAAGTCCAGGCGCAGCCCCCGGCCCTGACCCCTCCCGGAACCTTCCCTTGACGTGGCCGACCTCCGCAGCCTTCTCCCGGCCAGCGGCGCCGGGCGGCTGGCCCTCCGGCTGCCACGCCCGGCCTGGCGTGGCGGCGCGCAGCGCCTTGACCACGCCGTGGTCGCAGCTCTCGTCGGCAAGGAAGCGCACGGCCGCCGGCCTCGCCGTCAGGCCCTGTGGGCGGCGGTCTCGACGATCTCGTCGTTGGCCGGCGGCTTCGGGAGCAGCCGGATGTCGCTGGCGCCACGGGCGTGCAGGGTGCCATGGGCAGAGTGGCCGCTGCCGTGACCGCTCCGGTTTGCCGACGCCGGCTCAGGGTGGTGCTGAGCGCGTCAGGGAGAACAGGCCGCCGTTCGAGGGTGTTCCGGCGTAGAGGGTCAAGTGATCGAACGGGTCGACCAGGATCTGCGACACACTCTGCTCGCCCAAGTCCTGAGAGAGCGCGACCCAGTGGGCAGCGGCGTCGTCCGAGACGAAGACACCTTGATCGGTGCCAGCGTAGAGCGTAGAAGGCCGCGTGGGATCGATGGCCAAGCTCTCGACATTGAAGTCATAGGCTACGGCCGTCAGCCAGGTCTCGCCGCCGTCGCTGCTCTTCACGATCGACCCGATGTTTGAGTAGTTGGTCGCCGCATAGAGCACGCGGCTGTCCCCGGGGTCAACCAAGAGTTGCCTGGGGTAGCCGGGGGGGATCGGAAGCGCCCTCCAGGTGTTGCCGCGATCGGTGCTCTTGCCGAGCGAGAACCCGGCCACGTAGAGCGTGTCTGGATTCGATGGGTCGACCGAAACGGCCCCCAGGTAGGAGGTGAAGGGCAGGATCACGGTCCAGCTCACACCCCCGTCGACCGTCCTCAGGGCGAAGTAGCGGAGGACACAGCAGTCGCCGCCGCCCTCGTAGCCGATGGCGTAGAGCCGGCGGGAGTCCAGCGGATCGATGGCCAGCGAAGAGATCCCTGCCGCACCCCCCGCCCAGAGGTAACCCCAATGTTCACCGCGATCCTGGCTCTTGAAAAGTCCCTCGCCGGTGTACGCGTAGAGTGTGCCAGGCGAAAGCGGGTCCGGCACGATGCCATAGGCGTCGAGCACGCTCGTCGGGTCGCGCAGGTTGCGGTTGATCGGGGTCCAGCCCCGCCCGGGAATGCCGCGCAGAAAGCCGGTGTCGTTGTCCTCGTCGAAACAGAAGCCGGTCGAGATGTAGAGCAGCTGCGGGACGAAGGGGTCTGCGGCGAGTGAGCAGTTCGCGGCGGCCTGCAATCCTCTCGCTGCCGATCGCCAGGAACGACCACCGTCGTCGCTCCGCAGAACGCCATCCCGGCTGGCTCCTGCGTAAAGGTGGATGTCGGCAGCGCCGCCGGGAACCGCGACGGCGGCGAGGGCATAAAGGACCTCCGTGACCGGCTCACGCACCCAGTTGCGGCCGGCGTCGGTGGAGCGGAAGAGCAGCCCCTCGTACCTCATCTCATCGAACGGTCCCGAGGTGTCGACGTAGTGAGCCACCGCGTAGTAGATGGTGCCCCGGTGAGCAGGGTCGGTGACCAACCCCGCGAGCCAGTCGAGGTCCCCGACAAGGGTGCTGACGCGGCTGCTCGACCAGGTATGGCCAGCGTCCGAGCTCCGGGCGAGCGTCCCCATCGCTGCCGCGTAGACCAGGCTCGGATCCCGCGGGTCGACAGCGAGCCTGACGGTCCCCGGGTCGACGTGCCCGACGGCGCTCCAGTGCGCCCCGCCGTCACCGCTGCTGAGGATGTCGCCCTGGGTGAGAGCGTAGAGAACGTTTGGGTCCGACGGCGCGATCACGAGGTCAAGGTGGCTCGGCTGCTGCTGCGCTGCTGGGACCGGGAGAACGTCCCGCCAGGTGAGCCCGCCATCATGGCTCGCGAACACCCCGCCAGGAGCGCCGTAAGCCCCCACGTAAAGAGTTGGAGCAGGAAGCGGAGTGACCGCCACGGCGGCGTAAATCGCAGGCGTCGGAATGGGCTGACGCTCGACCCACGTGTCGCCACCGTCGGTAGAGACGAAGAGACGCTCAGGGAGAACGGTACCCCAGGGCGGTTCGACGATCGCGGCAAGCGTCCGTCCATCCGCACCCCCTGCTGCCAGCAGTCCAACCTCCAGGCCCACCGGCAGGCCAGTCCGCGCCGGTTGCCAGCTCCGACCACCGTCCGACGATCGGAACACTCCCGCTGTCTGGGTCGCTGCATACAGGTGCGCCGCATCGGTGAGGTCTACGGTCAGCGCGGTGACCGCCCCGCCATCTGGGGCGACCGGCGTCCAGCGATCGACGCCAGCGTTGGCCCGAGAGGGGAGAAGCACCAAGACAAACAGAGGAGCAAACCGAGTCATCACGGCCACGATCGAGCGTGCGACGGCCGCAAAGCAGGTATGCGCTGACTCCTGCAGCGGCTCGCGGCGCTGAGTGCACAGCCTTATATCCATTGCCGTTCCCCAGCTTATCGTAGATGCGCAGGCAAGAAGCGCCCGGTCGCGCGCATCCTATACCGCAATTGGTAGCGCGAAGGCCGGGATGTAAGCTCCGCGTTGGCCTGGTGCCTCGAATTCGTGATCGTAGAGCTGGATGCGGCCCAGGCCGCGCGCCATCTGGTCGAGGAAGAAAGGTCAATAGCTGTTCGCCGAGATGGTCCACGCCGACGACTGGGCGCAATCCCTCCGCGCGGTGGGGCGCAACTCCAAAGGCCGGAGTCGATGCAGCGCTGTCCGGAGGCGCTCGGGTTCATTGAACACCCGCGAACACAACCTCGAGCAGGCTCGTCACCTTGGCGCCGATGCCCGGGCTTGTCGCCTCGCTCGGGCCGGCCACATTGAGGGTGCTGATCGGCAGGCCGAGGAGCCAGCGGCGAATGGTCGCGGCGGCATCGGCGGCCGCCGGATCGCAGAGGAGGAGCGGCCGGCCGTATCGGGCCGCGCAGCGGGCGGTGTGGTCGGTGCCCGGATCGGCCGCTCCACCGGCCTCCGGCCGCAGGATCAGCGTGGCATCGGAGTCCCGCACGTTCCATTCGGTGCGCTGGGAGCGCGGGACGTCGGGAGCGTCGGGGCTGCGGTCCCGTGGAGTCTCGCGCAGCGGCAGATCGTCGGGGATCCTTCCGTCCTCCGCGGCGCGCTCCGGCGGGCACACTCTGGCCATCGATACTACCGCGGGTCGGCGGGGGCGCGCCTGCGCCGGCGCCGCACCGGCGCCGAGCCGCTGGTGGAGGGCTTCACGGACGGCCTGGAGGCCGCCGGCGAACCGGGCATGGGCGTCGAGGTTGCGGGGCATCGGGACGTCGTGGAGGAAGGCGAGGATGCCATCCAGGTGGTGGGCGAGCTGCCTGACCGGGCGGACCTGCTCCCAGGACTCGGCGCTGAGCGCGAGACGCAGGCCCGGCGCTCGCGGGTCGCCGGGGGACGGCGGCTCCGCGAGGGCTGGACGCGGCTGGACGCTGCCACCCGGCGTCATCCCTGCTGCACCGGGCGGCAACCTCAGCCACCCGCCGTCCTCGGAGCGGCGCGTGTGCGGCCAGGGAGGCGCCAGGCACTCCTGGCCGCGGCGCAGCCGTCCCGGTGATCCCCCCGCTCCGGCAGCCGAGGCTTGGAAGCAAGCAGGCTCCCGCGCCGGCGCCGCGGGAGCCTGCCAGTGGAGTCTCAGCAAGCGGAGCCGAAGGGGAGGCAGGTCGACTGCGTGCAGTTCAATGGGCAGCAGAAAGTGCCGGCAGGACAAACGATCTGCGAGCACAGGGCCTCCGCCCTGACGACCACTCCCTGTGAGTCGGTGCAGGCATCGGTCGCATTGAGTGGGACGACAACCAGCGCGGCCAGGAGGAGTCCCAATCCTCCGAGCCTCAGAAGCGTCTGCCTGTTCATGATCGTCAACCTCCTGGGATGGTCCCTGTCCATCAGGGGCAGGAACCTTTCAGGCAGTATGCGCGAATTATAGCTAGAGCGCAATAGATGCCAAGCTTCATCGTTCGCTCGCGAAGGTCAGCAGGACCGCGCCTCGTAAACGAGGCGGCGCCTCCTGCTTGCAGGGATCGCCGCTCATCACGCAGCTGGATTCACTGACCATCGCTTCGTCGACGGTGACCACTGCCGTGAGGCCGTTCCCCTGTATCGGGATCTCTCCGACGCTCCCCACCTTGTTCAACGCCAGCTCCGGCGGCAAGCTCTCGAGCGTCGATTCCCAAGATCGTACCGTCTCCTGGCAACTGGCCATCGGCAGTCAGTCGTACTCGGCGCCGGCGATCATCGCCGACCTGGTGTTCGTCGGCTCAACCGATACGCACCTCTACGGCGTCAGCTGGTCCGGTGGCGGCCTCTTCAATGGCGGCATCGTCTTCAGCTTCCCCACCGGCGGCGCCATCTACTCCGGGCCGGCGATCTCGAACTCACGGATCTATTTCGGGTCGACGGACAACAACATCTACGCGCTGTCGCTCCACGGTAACTGCCCTGGCGGGGCGAGCTTCTGCACCGGCCGGCGCTGGCGCAGGACGGTCTCGGCCGCCTCGGCCCCCTCGGCAGCGTCGTCCGCCTCCGGCTCGAGGTCCACGTGCAGCGGGCCGCGCCCTCGGTGCTCGCGCCGATAGGGGCCAGATCATCCGCGGACGGCGGGCGGCGGCTGCAGGGCCAGCCGGATGTCCCTGGCGCCAAGGGCGTGCAGGCCCTGGTCGCCGCACCAGCGCAGAAAGCTTCTGAGGGCGGCGAGGGTGACGGGGGCGTTGACGGCGCCGGTGGCGGCCAGGCGGACGCGGAAGGCGGCGAGCTGCTCCCGCCCCAGGCTCGCCAGGGGCACCGCGCCGAGGTGATGGCGCAGGGCGAGGAGGCGCCGCTGGTGGGGCGGCAGGTCGTGGGCGAGGCGGCGCAGGTCGAGGAGGGCGTCGCGGCGCTCCTGCTCCGGGGGCGTGGGCGGCAGGAGGACGCCGGCGGCGCCGCCCGGCTCCTCGCCCACGGGCTCGATGGGCATCTGGCGGGCCGTGCGGCGGCAGTGCTCGCGCCAGTGGAGGGCGCAGTGGCGGCGCAGGGTGGCGAGGAGCCAAGGCTCCAGGCTCTCGATCTCGCGCCACTTCTCGATCGCGATGCGCAGGGTGCTCTGGACCAGATCCTCGCTGTCCTCGGGCGGGACGCGGCAGCGCCTGAGGATGGCGTGGAACTGGGGGCGCAGGCGCTGGCAGAGCGCCGCCAGCTCGCTCGCCGCCGCCTCGACCGCGGTGCCGCCCGGGGGCTGGTGGCCGGCCATGCGGGGAAGGGAGCGGACCCTCGCCTCAGGCGCCGGTGGCGGCGGCCGCACCGGCGGCGGCAGCGCACCCGGCCCCGGCGGCGGCGGCGGCGGTGGGACGCCGGCAGGACGGGCGGTCTCGAGGATGGCAGGGCTCGGCCCCGGCGCTCACCGCTCGCGGACCTCGCGGAGGCTCACTCGCTGTCGCACCCCAGCGTCGCCGCATCCACCAGGTCGGCGAAGGGGCGCATGGCGCGCGGGCGCCCGGGGGCGCGTCCGCGCAGCCTCCACGTGTCGCTGCGCAGGGCGGCGAGCAGGGGCACGGCCACCTGTTTCAAGGCCTCGCCGGGGAGCGCTTCGGCGTCGCGGAGGCGTTGGAGGCAGGCCTCCAGGCCGCTGTCGCCGAAGGCGGTCAGCAGGTCGTCGGCCAGGCCGCCGGGGAGCGCCTGGCCCAAGCCGGCCAGGACCTCGACCAGGTCGGCGGTGACGGCGGCGGCCTCGGCGAGGCTGCCGCGGCCCAGGAGGTCGATGCGCAGGGCGTCCAGGGCGCGGGCGCCCTCGACGGCATCCCCGCCGACGGCGCCGGCCACGCCGACTTCGCCGGCCG
>JASLEW010000810.1 GCA_030150965.1 Thermoanaerobaculia bacterium
CGCGGCGCCGCTGCGGCGCCGCGCGGGAGGGGGCGAGGGCGAGAAGGGGAGGGATGCGGCCGGCGTCCAGCGCGACGAGCTGCTCGTGCTGGTGGACGTCGGCAACACCAACACCGTGGTCGGCGTCTACCGCGGCGAGCGGATGATCGAGAGCTTCCGGCTGTCGACCGACACCGAGCGCACCGGCGACGAGTACGGGGCGCTGCTGCTGCCGCTCTTCACCCGCCACGGCATCGATCCGCTGGCCACCGACGCCGTGGTGGTGTCGTCGGTCGTGCCGCCGCTCCATCTCACCCTCGACCACCTGGGGCGGCGCTACTTCGGCAAGAAGCCGCTGTTCATCGAGCCCGGCGTGCGCACCGGCATGCCGATCCGCTACGACAACCCGCAGGAGGTGGGGGCCGACCGGGTGGTCAACTCGGTGGCGGCGCGCGAGCGCTACGGCGCGCCGGTGATCGTGGTGGATTTCGGCACCGCCACCACCTTCGACGTGGTGAACGCGGCCGGCGAGTACGTGGGCGGCATCATCGCCCCGGGGATCGGCATCTCGGCCGAGGCCCTCTTCGCCCACGCCTCGCGCCTCACCCGCGTCGACATCCGCCGCCCCGACGAGCTGGTGGGCAGGAACACCGCCCAGGCCATCCAGGCCGGCATCTACTACGGCTACGTCGGCCTGGTGGACGGCATCCTCGAACGCCTCCTGGCCGAGATCCCGGGCGTCCGCACCGTGGTCGCGACCGGCGGCCAGGCCGCCCTCATCGCCAGCGGCTCGAAGCACATCCGCGAGATCGACCCGCTGCTGACGCTGCTCGGCCTCAAGCTCATCTACGAGCGCAACCGGGCCTGAGCGGCACCGGGGCCCAGGGGACGCCGCCGCCGCGGCGCCGCTCGCCGGCCCCGGATGGAGGCGCCGCCGGGCAAACCCCCGGCGGTTGCAGGATGGCCGCCGTCTCCGTCAATCTTCAGGAGGAGGATCCCGCCGCGGGCTCCCCGGCGGGAAAGGAGCGCTGTTGGCGTCAGAGAGCGAAGGACCGCCGGACGAGGGCGGGGTGGAGGCCCAGGGGTACTTCCTGGCGATCGAGGACTTCTTCGTGCGGCTGCGCGGCGCGCCGCTGCTCCTGGCGCCGGCCGACTGGCACGTGGCGCGGCGCTGGTACCGGCAGGGGGTGCCGTTGGAGCTGGTGCGGCGGGCGATCGAGGAGCTCTTCGCGCGGCGGCGCGAGCGCGGCTCCCGGGGACGGATCTCCAGCCTGCGCTACTGCGCCCCGGCGGTCGAGGCCGCCTGGGAGGAGCGCGCCGAGCTGGTGGCCCCGGGCCGGCGCCACACGGCCGTGGCCTTCGACACCGCCGGCCGCCTGCGCCGGCTGGCGGCGGCGCTGCCGCCCGCGCTGGCCGGCACCCGCGACCTGCGCCGGCGCCTAGCGGCGCTGGCGGAGCGGGCGGAGCCGGAAAGCACCGGCCTCGATCCCCAGGTCGTCGAGGAACGGCTGGCCGACCTTGACCGCGCGGTGCTGGAGGACGCCCTGGCGGCGCTCGACGGGGAGGAGCGCACGGCGCTCGACGCCAAGGCGGCGCGGTCGCTCGCCGGCCTGGCCGGCCGCCTCCCCGCCGACGAGATCGAGCGGGCGCGGGAGCGCCTGGTGCATCAGCTGCTGCGCGCGCGGCTCGGCCTGCCGATGCTGTCGCTGTTCTCCCTCGAAGCCCAGGCGGAGGCGGCGGCGGGCGAGCCGGGGACCGACCCCGATGCCTGAGCGGGCGCCCGGCCGCGGAGCCGGCGGCGCATGACGGCGCCGGCCGCCGGCCCCCAGCCGCCGGTGGTCGCCGTGGTCGGCGCCACGGCGACCGGCAAGAGCGCGCTGGCGCTGGCGCTCGCCGAGCGGCTGAGCGGCGGCGGCGAGATCGTCAATGCCGACGCGCTCCAGGTCTACCGCGGCTTCGACATCGGCACCGCCAAGCCGCCGGCGGCCGAGCGGCGGCGCATCCCGCACCACCTGATCGACATCCTCGATCCGCACGAGCGCTGGTCGGCCGGCGAGTTCGCCCGGCGCGCCCGCCTGGCGGTGGCGGCCATCCGGGAGCGCGGCCGGGTACCGATCGTGGTGGGAGGCAGCGGCCTCTACCTGCGTGCGCTGCTTGCCGGCATCAGCCGGATCCCGGCGATGGAGGGCGCGGGTCTCGCGGTGCGCGCCGAGCTGCGCCGCCGGCTGGCGGCGGAGGGCCTGCCGGCGCTCTACGCGGAGCTTTCACGGCTCGATCCCGCGACCGCCGCGCGGCTGCTGCCGGGAGACCGTCAGCGGGTGCTGCGGGCGCTCGAGGTGGCGGCCGTCTCGGGCCGCCCGCTCTCGGCCTGGATCGCAGAGCAACCCTTTGGGACTCAAAGCATTGCAGCAATCCGCGTCGGATTGACGCTGCCGCGGGCCATCCTATACGATCGCATCGCGGGTCGGGTGGCCCGGATGGTCGCAGGCGGTTGGACGGAAGAGGTCCGCGGCTTGTTGCGGCGAGGTCTGGACCCCGGCTTGCCGGCGTTTCAGGCCATCGGGTATCGACAACTGGTCCAGCACGTAAGGGAGGATTGGTCTCTCGAACGAGCGATCGACGAGACGGTGCGGGCAACGCGCCGGTTCGCCAAGCGGCAGGAGACCTGGTTTCGCAAGGAGCCCGACGTGACCTGGTTCTCGGCCGAGGATCCGGATCTTCGGCTGCCCCTAGTCCTTGAACACGTAGCGCGCGCTGTCGGGGAGGGTCTGGCATGACGAAGCACAACATCAATATTCAGGACGGCTACCTTTTTCAGAGCCTGAAAGAAGGACAGACGATGGTTCTTGAGCTGGTGACCGGCAGCCACCTCCTCGGACGTTTGAAGCGCTTCGACCGCTTTGCCGTGGTCATCGAGAGCGAGGGCAAGGAGATCCTGATCTACAAGCATGCGATCGCCACCATCGCCGTGGCGCCGCCGGCTTGAGCGTAGCCGCCCGACCATCCGCGGACCTCGACTTCACCGGAGCCGGCAGCATCAACCCCCAGGCCAACCCCAACCCCCAGCCGCCAGCCTCATGGCCTCGCGCCGCCGCGCCGCCGGCGGCGGGAGGCGCGTCGTTGCCCTGCCGGCCGGCCCGGCCGGCGGTCCTGGCCCGGCGGCTCCCGCGGGTCCTGCCCGCCGGGCCGGCCCTGCTGGCCCTGCCGGTGCTGCTGGCCCTGCTCGTCGCGGGCTGTGCCGAGAGCCGGCCGCCGGCGCGGCCGCAGCCTCCGGAGACGGAGGCCGCCGCCACCGTCCGCCGCGAGCGCGCCTACCTGCTGAACCCGCTCGAAGGCTACGCTCAGACGGTCGATCCGGGGCGCCGCGAGCGCCTGACCCGGGGGTTCGAGATTCTGCTCTCGACGGGGAGCGTGGTCGAGGCGCGCCAGACCGGGACCGAGCTGCTGGAGGTGGCGCCCGGCTTCGCGCCGGCCAAGGTCCTCCTGGCGCAGGCCGACTTCGCCACCGGCAACGACCGCGCGGTGATCGACCGCCTGCTCGCGGTGGGCGACGCGCAGCCCAACTACACCGCCGGCCAGCTGCTGATGGGGCGGGCGGCCGAGCGCGCCGGCGACCTGGCGCTCGCCTATGCCGCCTTCCGCGCCGTCGCCACCCGCAGCGGCAAGGCGTTCGAGCGCACCGGCGACCTGCACGCGCGCGCGCTCCAGATCGTCGGCCAGCGGCTGGCCGAAGCGCTGCGCTCCGACCGCCCGGACCGGCTGGCCGAGGCCGACCGCCAGCTCGCGCTGCTCAAGGCCTGGGCGCCGGGAGAGCGGCCGACCCTCGAGGGTGAGCGCGCCATCGCCGCGGCGCGCCACGACCCCCGTGCCGAGCTGGAGGCGGTCAAGGGGCTCTCGGCGCTGCAGCCGGACGACCGCGGCCTGCTCGACCGCCGCGCCGACCTGGAGCTGGAGGTGGGCGATCCCGGGGTCGGCCTGAAGATCGTCCAGGCGCTGGCCGACCGCCACCCGGAGGATCCGGAGCTGGCGGAGAAGGTGCGCATCGCCAGGTTCCGCTGGCAGGTGTCGCTGCTGCCCGGCGACGTGCGCGAGCGCGCCGGCAAGGACGAGCTGAGCCGCGCCGACTTCTCGGTGCTCCTCTATTGGCTGGTGCCGCAGGTGCGCTACGGCCGATCCAATGCCGGCCGCATCGCCACCGACATCCTGGACGATCCGCACCGCGAGGAGATCGTGCACGTCCTCAACCTGGGCCTGCTGGACGTCGATCCGACGCTCCACCACTTCTCTCCCGCCGCGCCGCTGCGCCGCGGCACCGCCCTGCGCTGCCTGGGCCGCCTGCTGACCGGGTTCGCCGGCTCCGCTGGCTCTGGACACCAGGTGAGCTGCGCTGCCGGCGCCGCGGGAGGGGCGGGCGGCGGCGCGGCCGGCCCCTGCCAGCTGGGGGCCGCCTGCGGCCTGATCGCCGGCGAGGAGGCTTGCGACGCCGGCTCCACCCTCTCCGGCGCCGACGCCCTGGAGTGGATCCGCCGCAGCCTGGTGCTCCTGGGCGGCGGCGCCTGAGCGGGCCCGCGAGCCGCGCGGATGAGCTTCACCATCCCCAACCTGCTGTCGCTGCTGCGCATGGCGCTGGTGCCGCCGTTCATCATCGCGCTGATCAACGGCCAGCACACCAACGCCCTGCTGATCGTGGTGGCGGCGGGGGTCTCCGATGCGCTCGACGGCTTCATCGCCCGTTTCTTCCACCAGCAGTCGCTGCTCGGCACCTACCTGGACCCGCTGGCCGACAAGCTGCTGATGATCTCCGCCTACATCACCCTGGCCCTGCCCGGGGTCCACGGCGGCTTCCAGATCCCCGCCTGGGTGACGGTGATCGTGATCGCCCGCGACGTGCTCCTGATCGTCGTGGCGCTGGTGCTCTACCTGGCCGCCGGGGTGCGCCGTTTCCCGGCCTCGCTGCTGAGCAAGCTCACCACCATCGTGCAGATCAGCGCCATCGTCTTCGTCCTGCTCACCGGCATGTGGCCGCGCTTCGAGATGACCGCGCTGGTCCTCGTCTACATGGTCGCGGCCTTCACCCTGGCCTCCGGCCTCGACTACGTGTGGCGGGCCAACCGCCTGTTCG
>JASLEW010000194.1 GCA_030150965.1 Thermoanaerobaculia bacterium
CGAGCCGCCGCGCCTCGCTCCGCTCGTCGAGGGCCGCGGCGAGCAGCCACTCCATCGCCTCCAGGGCGGCGGCTGACTCGGAGCGCGGCGTCGAGGCGGAGGAAGGCATGCGAGCCTGCGAAGCCAGGGGAGCCGCGGAAGCCACAGCGGCCAGGGGAGCCAGGGGAGCCGCGGAAGCCGTGGGGGCCAGGGGAGCCCGGGAGACCAGCGGCGCCAGGGAGGTGACCGGCCCGGCCAGCTCCCGGGCGGGCGCGCCGGCGCACAGCTCGCTGCCGGCGGGCGCGCCGGCCTCGCCGGCGGGGAGATCGGCCGCCCGGCCGAGAGCGCGGTGGAGCTCCATCGCCTCGGGCAGCAGCCGGTCCCAGTCGATGCCGGGCACGAGCGTGCCGGTCCGCAGCTCGCCCGGCGCCAAGAGCGACTCGAGCCCGCGCCCGGCGAGCGCCAGGCCGGAGCGGCGGCTCAGCTGCGCGAGCGCCGCGCCCAGGTCGCGGACGGCGCCCGCGATCGGCCAGAGCAGGCACCGCTCCGGGGCGCGCGCGCGCAGGGCGAGCACCTGGCAGTTGTAGACGCTCCAGGCACGGAACGCCTCCCAGGGCGCGCGCCGCACCTCGCCGTCGAGGCCGCGGCGCAGCAGCGACAGCACCACCTCGACCGGGTGGCGGTAGACCAGGAGGAAGAAGGCCGACGGCAGCAGGCGCTCCCAGAACGGCAGCAAGAGCGTGGTCCGCGGATCCTTCCAGCCCCACGCCGGCTTGCCGGCGCGGGAGGCGACGATCGCCAGCGCCGCCGCCTCCTCCCCGGCGGTCGGGAGCGGGATGCCGCCGGCGGGCGGCAGCAGGGACGTGGCACCGCGCGCCGCCAGGCAATCCTCATGGAAACGGAAGAAATCCATGTCCTCGAAGTGTCCCCGCGGATTCCCCCGGCCCGCCGGCAGGAGCCGCGTCCCCATGTCGATGCCGCCCTGGGCGGCGACGCTGGCCAGCAGCGAGGTGCCGGAGCGGTGCATGCCGGCGATGACCAGGATGCGGTGGGCGGCGTGCATGATGTCGAGGATGCCGCCGGTCGAGCGGCGCGCGATGGCGGACAGCCGCAAGCTGACGTCCGGCGGAAGTCCTGCGAGGATGAGTCAGATTAGCACAGGTGGGAGGACCGTCAGCCGCGGTCAGCCATGACGCCGCTCCCCTTTGCATGCCGCCGCCGGCCGGGCGCGGGCAGCGGGCCCGCCGGGCGGCAGCGACCGTTCAGCCGGGCGATGCGGCGGTCCGCGCCGGCCGCAATGGAAACGATTTTCGCGGGTGCCGCCGAGCCGCGGCGAAACCCCGGCGCCAGGCGGCGCCGAGCCACCCCCGGCGATGGCTGGCGCGGCCGGCTCCGAGCGGCGCTTTTCCTGCTAGGCTTGGGGCCACAACATGGACACGACCGAGCCCGTCCCGGGGTCCCGGCCCACGGCCGAGCATGGCGCGGAGATGGCCACCGAGGCGATGCCCGTGCGCGCGCGGGCGGCGGCTTCAGCGCCCCGGGAAACGGCGGCCTCACCGGCTTTCGAACCGGCGCCTCCGGGCGCCCCGGCCGCATTGCCCTCGGCGGTGGAGGCGGAGGCGCTGCCGGCGGAGCTGGCGGACCCGGCAAACACCGCGGAGGCCGCCGCTGCCGCCGCCATCGCCGCCGGCGGGCGCTATCGGATCGAAGGGCTCCTGGGACGCGGCGGCATGGGTTTCGTCTTCCGCGCCCACGACCGCCGGCTGGGCCGGACGGTGGCGATCAAGACGATGGCGCCGCTCGACGGCGCGGCGGCGGCATGGCTCGAGCGCGAGGCGAAGCTGCAGGCGCGCGTCGACCACCCCAACGTCGCCAAGGTCTATGAGACCGGCGAGGCGCAGGGGGTGCGCTTCATCGTCATGCAGCACATCGCCGGGCGCCCGCTGAGCGAGCTGCGCGACGCGATACCGCTGGAGCAGAAGGTGCGCATCGTCCAGCG
Organism: Thermoanaerobaculia bacterium; assembly: GCA_030150965.1. GTDB lineage: Bacteria > Acidobacteriota > Thermoanaerobaculia > Multivoradales > UBA5704 > JASLEW01. Next base: position 1,979 of record JASLEW010000194.1, read on the forward strand.
AGTGGCGGAGGGCGTGCACGAGGCGCACCGCCTGGGCCTCGTGCACAGCGACCTCAAGCCGCGCAACATCCTGGTGGCCGAGGACGACCAGGGCGCCGCCCACCCCTACGTGCTGGACTTCGGCATCGCCCGCGAAGCCGTCGGCGGAGCGGGCGAGGGCGCCGCCGCTCCGATCACCGGCACCCCGGCCTACATGGCGCCGGAGCAGGCGCGCGGCGAGCCGCTCGACCGCCGCACCGACGTCTACGCGCTCGGCGTCACCCTCTTCCGCCTGATCTCGGGCCGGCTCCCCTTCGCCGGCAGGGCCACGAGCGGCACGCTCGAGCGCATCCTTCACCACCCGCCGCCGCCGCTGCGCCAGGTGGCGCCGCAGGCCGCTCCCGATCTCGAAGCGATCGTCATGAAGTGCCTCGAAAAGGCACCCGCCGACCGCTATCCCACCGCTCGCGCGCTCGCCGACGACCTGGTCCGCTGGCTCGACGGCGATCCCGTCCTCGCGCGCCCGCAGACCCGGCTCTACCGGCTGACCACCAGGGCGCGCAAGAACCGCGGCCTGATCGCGGTCTCGGGCCTGGCCCTGGTCGGCGTCCTGGCCGCCAGCGCGTGGGCGGTGCGCGAGCGCTTCGAGACCGCCCGCCGCGCCGAGCTGGCGCAGCGCTTCGGCCGCGAGGAGGAGCGCTTCGAGTGGACGCTGCGCGCCGCCCACGAGCTGCCGCTGCACGACACCACCGGCGAGCAGACGGCGGTGCGCGCCGCCATCGGCCGCCTGGGCCGCGAGGTCGACGGCCTGCGCCCGGCCCTGCGCGCCCCCGGCGACGCCGCCCTCGGCCGCGGCTTCCTGGCGCTGGGCGACGACCTCGCGGCCCGCACCCATCTCGAACGCGCCTGGCGCGCCGGCTACCGCGCGCCGGAGGTCGCCTATGCGCTCGGCCTGACCCTGGTGCATGCCTACGAGGAGGGGCTCGCCCGCGCCCGCCTGGTGCGCGACGACGCCGAGCGGCGCCTCGCCGTCGACACCGCCAACCGTCTGCTCCGCGACCCGGCGCTCTCCTACCTGCGCCGGAGCCGCGCCGGCGAGCTGGTGGCCAGCCAGTACCTGGAGGGCCTCTTCGCCTATCTCGCCGGCGACTCCGCCACCACCCTCGCCCGCTGCCGCGCGGCGCTCGCCCGCCTGCCCTGGCTGTACGAGGCGCTGGTGCTGGAGGCCCAGGCCTGGCGCGCCCGCGCCGAGCTGGCCGGCGACGACGCCGCGCGCGGCGCCGCCCTGGCCCAGGCCGAGGCGGCGCTGGAGCGTGCCCTGCGCCTCGGCGGGAGCGACCCCGGCACCCACCTGGCGCTCTGCCAGACCGAGATCGAGCGCCTGCAGACGGCCGTCGACGGCAGCGGCACCGGCGTCGAGGCGCTCGCCGACCGCGCCGCCGCCGCGTGCGACCACGCCCTGACCGCCGAGCCGCGCTTCGCCGCCGCGCTCGCCAGCAAGGCCGAGGCGCTCACCCTGGCCGCCGGCTTCGAGCTCGATCACGGCGCCGACGCCGAGCCCCGCCTGCGCCAGGCGGAAGCCGCCGCCAACGCCGCCATCGGCCTGCGCGCCGCCGGCGCGGCGCCGCATCGCGCCCTGGCGGCGGTGTGGAACCTGCGCGCCCGCGCCCTCCGCCTGCACGGCGGCGACGTGCGGCAGGCGCTGAGGCCCG
>JASLEW010000233.1 GCA_030150965.1 Thermoanaerobaculia bacterium
CCCTAGAGCAATCCGGCGACGAGCCGGCCGAGGGCGCCGCCGACGACCGCTCGTTTCGGGAGCTACCCTGGCATGGCTGATGCTGAGCGGCCGAGGGAAGAGACCCGCTCCCCCGGGTGAGGAGCACCGGCAGAGCGGAGGGTAGGGCGGCGGCTGGCCGGAGAGCAGCGCGCCTGAACCGTCTCCCCCGCTCGCCTAACCCACGCGGACGCCCCAGGACGGTGGAGCTGGCGTGAGGCGCCGGGGGCGCGGCCGGGTAGACGGAGATTCCGCATTCGCGAAGGCGCACGCGCCACGCACCGCCAGGGATTCATTCATAAGTTGCTACCCTGCCGCATCACCCTGCGAGGACGCAAGTCTAATCGTGCCGGGTAACCAGACGCACCGGCGACCCTCGGCGAGACCCCCCCGGGCGATCCTCTACCGGGTTTCGCCAGAGACCCGCGGCCCTCACCGCACAGACCGCCAGGAAAGGGCCCAGGAGGAGCAGAGGCCACGCCAAGGAGCGACGCGGTGCGGCTTGCAGGCGAAGCAGGTCATCGGTGGGCAAGGCGGAGGAGGATCTCGTGATTTCCGCCAAGATCTTCCTGCTCGACGGGGGTGTAGCCCGCCTTCTCGGCATGAAGCCGGACCGTCTCTCCTGGCGCGACGTGTGCCGGGAGTTCGAACCCGCCGGAGGCGGACGTCTCAACGCCCTCGCCCTCGTGTCCTGCCAGGTTGACGCGGACACCGGCAAGTGCAAAACCAGAGGCGTCCTGGATCTGGCCGCTCACTGTCGCCGACTCGTCTCGCCTCAGGATGATCGACACGCTGGCTTGGGGATCCTCCTCGCGGAGCCAGACCGTGCTTTGCCCGCTTAAGGAGGTGGCGGACTTGGTAGCGTCGAGGATCAGCATGCGGTCCGCGGGCAAGGCGGCGGTCGCCAGATCCAGCTCCCAACTGTCGCCCGCTCGCTTCCACACGCCGGGAATTGAGGACCGTACCTCGGCGCCGCTTACCAGCCGACCGGTAGTATCGACGACCACCACGGGCACGTGCAGGAGTCCGAGAGGAGAGGGTATGAGCTGCCTCCAAACGACGAGGACCAGCACGACGACCCCGATGCTCCCGGTCGCCTTGAGCCACGAGAACTGAACTCCGATCGAGCCGGTGAAGAAGAAGGTCAGAAAGGCGCAGAGCAGTGAAGCGAGGATGGGGACAATCGGCTGCTTGTACGCAGGAAGCCGCTCCGGGGCCGCGAAGAAGATCGCCAGCACGGCAGCGAGCAGGACTCCGCCGAAGATTGCGGAGGCCAGCGCCCGATGGCGAGGGTCTTGCCGAGGGGCGGATGGTCGTGCTTTGGCCATTCACGATCTCAGACCAGGAGTGTTAATACGGAGAATATCACGTACCGAGAGTGTAGAGCCTCGGAGTGTAGAGGAGCGCTTCACGGCACTCCACCTGCTCCTCTTATGGTCGTGGCACCACCCCAGGAGCGCGTGGTGGGAGCCGTTCGGCCTCAATCCCTATCCGTCGCCCGAACTGCGCCAGGAGCAGGCCCCGGGCAGCGTGGTACCAGTGGTTCTTCCATACGCCGGAGGGGGCGCGTCGCTCGAGCGCCCGCTCCTCGTGGCCGACATCGTGCGCGGCTACCTCCACGGCCCCTCCGCCGCCTCAGCGTGGGGCGAGGCGAGGTAGAGAGGAGTCGGGAGCGGAAGGGTCTTGTCCGCTGGGCTCCCTGGTGGTAAAGTTTGCTAAACTCTACATACTACCGGAGCATGGATTGCGCCATGCAGATACGTCATGACGAAACCTGAGCCAGGGTCCCGGGCCGCTGTGTCCCGCCGCACCTTCCTGTCGCTGGCGGCCGGAGTGGCGGCGCTTCCGTTCGCGCTCGCGATTCCCTCCGAGGCGCGCCAGGTGGTCACCGAGTGGGATCGCCGGAAGCCGTTCCATGAGCGGGAGCTGCTGTTCCGCACCGTGCTCGCCAGGCGTCTCGCTAAGGTGACGACCCTCGCCGACGATCCGCCGCCGCCGAAGGCAGACCCACCGCGGCAGACCCATTCGACCACCTATGACACAGCCATCAGGACCAGTAGTGAAACAGCCTCCGCCTGTCTTGGCAACATGGACGACGTAGATTTTTCCGATTCCACCACGGACGGCTCGGTGGCGGACTATAAAGAAGATGAGCTGTAGTTGACTGCTGGCGCCGGGCGGAAGCCCAAAGTTGTGATCATCATTGCTAAGCCGCGCGACCTTCATGCTCTAGCGGTGGCTGCCGAGGTATTGGCAATCGACGGATGCAGGGCCGTGATCCTCGACAGCGCGGACTATCCGACCGCATGGTGGATCAACCTGAGTTTGCAACCCAGCAGGCGGCTGTCTTGGTCGGTGGAAGGCGAAGGGTGGACGGTCACTTCAGACCAGCTCGCCGGCCTCTGGTGGCGGCGCCCGCGCCCCCATCGGATCGCGCAAGAGGTCCGCGATCGGCGCGCCAGGGCCTTTTGCCGCAACGAGGCGCGAGCGGGTTTTTACGGCTGGATTCACGGCCTAGGAGCGAAAGTGATCAATCCGCTCGCGGCGGAAATTGCCGCCAACCGCAAAGCCTTCCAGCTGGCGCAAGCGCAGAACGCGGGCTTGCGCATACCTCGCACGCTGATCACCAGCAGTCCAGACGCCGCGCGACAGTTCCTGCAAGCCATGAAGGGCAGGGTTATATTCAAGGTGCTGACGGCGACGTCGTGGCAGATGACCGAGACGCGCCGGTTCCAGAATGCGCATCTGGACCAGATGGCGGAGGTCCGGTATGCGCCGATCATCTTTCAGGAATTCGTGGCGGCGCCGCGGGACATCCGTGCCACTGTGGTCGACGATGAGATCTTCGCCGTCTCGATCAGGTCGGAGCACGAAAAGGCGGCGACCGATTGGCGCCTGGACTCGGCGGCGGAGATCCTGCCGCACCGGCTTCCGGCCATCGTCAGGCGCCAGCTGCTGCGGCTCTGCCGCGCCCTCGGCCTGCGCTTCGGTGCGGTCGATCTGCGGTTGACCGCTGACAACGAGTATGTCTTCCTGGAAGTCAACCCTGCGGGACAGTTCCTCTTCTGCGAGATCCACGGTGGGCAGCCGATCAGCCGTGCGCTGGCGGCGAGCCTGCTGCACGGCGGGCCGCTACGAAGCTAATGCATCGGGCAAGCTCCAGATTTCGTAGTGTGCGGCTCGCGCTTTGCTGCGCGTCGCTGCTCTGGTGTCGGCGTGCCGCCGGCGAGCAAGGGATTCTGTTCATTCATGTCACGGACAGGGATGGACAACCTGTCGCCGGCCTCAAGGTGAGCCCGGCGGCCAAGGGCAGCGTGGCGTTGACCGACGACCAGGGCAGAGGGGCGATCCATCTGCCGCCGGAGGTGCGGCCCGGACAGGAGGTCGAGCTGCAGGTATCGGGCGGCGCAGGCGCCAAGCGGTGGATTCTCATGAGCCCATGGCATCGGCGGGTGCGAGTTCCTCCCTTCGAGGTGAGCGAGGCCGAAGATCTGGTGGTCGCTCATCCAGGAGATCTGATCGGCACCCGCGAGGGTCAGGACACGGTCACCAAGCAGGTCGTCGGCCAGATTGCCGGACATTCCGCCCAGGGCGGTCCTGGCGAGGCAGAGCGACAGCGCGGCCTGGAGACGGTGTCGACGGCGGATGGCCTCGAACCGGGTGCGGTCGACCGCGTCATCCGCGGCCAGTCGGGCAATAGCACTGACCTTGAGCTGCAGGGTCTCGCCGCCTACTATCAACGGGATTTTTCCCTCGCCATCAACAAGCTGGTGGCGGAGCTCAAGCTGCGGGAGCAGACCGCGGCGCTGGCCAGCGACCGCATCGCCGAGGTGTGTTATTTCCTGGCGCAGGCGATGCTGGGAAAAGGGCGCTATCAGGAGGCAGTGGTTCAGTTCCGGCGTGCGTCGGAGCTCCGCCCTGGCGATGGGCTTGCCCTGAACGGACTCGGCTGGGCGTTGCTGGAGGACGGGCAGTTCCGCGAGTCGCGCGCGGTTTTCGAGCGCGCGGAGTCGCTCGCCGAGCTGACGGCGGATGCGCCCGAGCTGCGGCTCAAGGCCAAGGAAGGACTCGCGGTCAGCCTGTCGGCCTTGGGCGACTTTACAGGGGCGCGGAAGCTGCAAGAAGAGGTGCTGGCGGAGCGCCGGAGCGCTGGCCCGGGCAGCCCGGAGGTGCTCCTGGCAATGAGCAATCTGGCCAACACCTTGGCCAACCTTGGCGACCGGGACGGCGCCCGGGAGCTGCGCCGGCGATCCTTGCAGGCCCTGCTGAAGCTGGAGCCGAGCCAGCGCCCACTCGCGCTGGCGGTGATGAGCAACATGGCGCTGACGTTGACCGACGACGGCGACTTCGCCGGCGCGCGACAGCTCCGGGATCAGGTGTACGCGGCGCGGCTACAGGATCTGGGGCCGCATCACCCCGTTACTCTCAGTGCCATGAATGCCCTGGCCAGCACTCTTGCCAGCCTGGGCGAGCTGTCCCAAGCCCACGCCTTGCAGCAGCAGGTCGTCAACGAACGCCGCGAGATCCTGGGACCCGGCCATCCGGCTACGTTGTCGGCGATGGGCAACCTGGCAATTACGCTGCTCCGGGAGCGTAACCTTGCCGGTGCGCGCGACCTGCAAGAGAAGGTCTATCAGGGACGGCGCCGCCTGCTGGGACCCACGCATCCCGACACCCTGCTGGCCATGAACAGCTTAGCCAGCACGCTGGCCGCCGAGAGAGACTATGGCCGTGCGGAGCGCCTGCAGCAGGAGGCGCTCGCGGCTTGTCGAGCCACCTTGGGGTCGAAGCATCCAAGTACCCTCGCGGTGATGGCCGATCTGGCCATCACACTCTCTTTCAAGGGCGATATTGCGGCTGCCCTGTGCCTCCAGGAGGAGGTGCTGAGCACCGACACCCAGGTGCTGGGTTCAGATCATCTCGAGACGCTCTCGGCCATGAGCAACCTCGCCGGCACGCGGGTCGCGGCAGGAGATATTGCAGGCGCCCGCGGTTTGCAGGTCACGGTGCTCGAAGCACGGCGGAGGAAGCTTGGCCAGGTCGATCCCCTGACCCTCAGGGCGCTGGACAGTTTGGCGACCACTCTCTGGTTGCAAGGCGACCTGGCAGGTGCGCGCCAGATGAAAACGGAACTGCTGGTCGCACGCTCGAAGACCGGTGGGTTGTACAGCCCCGAGGTGTCGCAGGTGCAATGGGACCTGCTGCGGATCGCGCAGGATCAGAAGGATGGCGCCGAGATCGCGACGCAGGTGGAAGGTCTACGCTGGCTGGTGGAGAGCGATGAGACCAAGCTCAGCCCCGGCCAACGTCAGATCCGCGCACAACTGACCGCTTCGAGACTGGTCTTGCCAGGGCGCTCCTGAGGCCAGCGGCCGCAGCAGACGGCTGGCGCGATCTCGGCGAGGTCGGTCAACAGGCGCATCCGTATGTTAACCCGCACGCGCGTGGGGTCACAGACACGTGATGCACGCAGCCCCAGGGTTGTGTGCACCTTTTATCACTGACCCTTCGCGGCCGGGTTTCTCGCCCCGGCTACCCCGAGACGCCCAGGACCCTTGGCGAGCATCTCCTGAAGGCCCGCCTCGACCGGGGAATCCAGCAGTGGGACGCCGCCAAGGAGATCGGCTGCGACCCTGGCACCCGAGGCGTGGCCCGAAGAGAGCGATGGCACCGAGCGCTGCGGCGAGCATGAGCCCATCCGCGACGACGAGACCCCAAAACAGGAGGCGCCAGAACATCGCGACCTTCGGCCGATCGGGCACCGGGTCTGC
>JASLEW010000274.1 GCA_030150965.1 Thermoanaerobaculia bacterium
ACGAATTGCAGCGACGCGGCGCGGATCTCCTCGTCCGTGGCCGGCGGGTCGAAGTTGAACAGGGGGCGGATGTTCCTGCACATGTGGTGGGGACCTCCGGCCGGCGCCGATCGACGCGGAGCGGCGGCACGATAGAATGCCGGCCGGAGGTCCCCACCACATGTGCAGGAACATCCGCCCCCTGTTCAACTTCGACCCGCCGGCCACGGACGAGGAGATCCGCGCCGCGTCGCTGCAATTCGTGCGCAAGATCAGCGGCTTCAACGCGCCGTCGAAGACAAACGAGGCGGCGTTCCACCACGCCGTGGACGAGGTGTCCGAGGCCGCCCGCCGGCTGGTCGATGCGCTGGTCACCAGCGCGCCGGCCCGCGACCGCGCGGTGGAGGCCAGCCGCGCCAGGGCGCGCTCGGCGCAGCGCTTCGGCCCGCGCGTCTGAACCGCAGCTCCAGCCGGCGGGGAGGATCTCGATGTTCTGCCCCATCTGTGGCGAGGAGTATCGGCCTGGTTTCTCGCGGTGCGTCGACTGTGAGGTGGACCTCGCCGAGAGGCCGTCGGGCGAGGATCCCGCCCTCGCCGACGCCGAGCCGGTCCTCACCACCTGGGATCCCGCCGTCCTCACGCAGGCGCGAGCGCTGCTGGACGAGGCCCGTGTTCCCTACACGCTGCGCTCTGCAAAACCGCGGGGGCTGAGCATTGCCGACCGGCTGGGGACCGGCCCGCGTCCTACCGCGGTCCTGGTGGGGGAGGAGATGCGCCAGGAGGCAACGGAGATTCTGCACCCGTTGCAGCCGGACGGGTCCGACGGCACGGATGGTGAGCCAGAGGGCGATCTCAATCCAGAAGCGAAGATGGCGGCCTGGCCGGAGGTACCGGCCGGCACCTCGCGCCGGTTGCGTGCCTGGGAGCTGGGCCTGGTCCTCTTCGTCAGCTTTGGATCGAATGTGGTCTTTTCGTTCTGGGAGCTGGCGGCCGGAGCTACCGGGACCTCCGCAGCTTCCGCTGGCGGCGCGATCGCCAGCCTCCTGAGAGCGGCCGCCAGCCTCGCTCTTCTGGCCTATGTCCTCTTCCGCCGCGGCCAGACCCTGCGCGATCTCGGCCTCACGTTTCAATGGCTGGATCTGCCGGTGGGGATCCTGCTGCTCGTCGCCGACACGCTGATCGAGGCGATCGCCCGACGGCTGGTTGGCTGGCACGCCATCGCGCACGACAGCACGCGCCTGCACCTCGTGGGCGTGACGGTCATCACGCTGAATGCTCTCGAGGCCGTGATCGAACCTGTCAGGGAGGAGCTCATCTCCCGCGCCTTCACCATCACCGAGGTCGCGGCCCTGACCGGCAGCACGGCGCTGGCCATCGCCGCCAGCACCGTCCTGCAGACGAGCTATCACCTCTATCAGGGCCTGCCCAATGCCATTGTCGACGGCGCCGGCTTCCTGCTCTTCTCCATCTTCTACGCGCGGTTTCGCCGCGCCACGCCGCTCATCCTCGCGCACGCGGGTTGGGACCTGCTCTGGGTGCTCCACCACGCCTGACGGCAGCGCGGCGTTCCGCCATCCGCATCCGCGGGTGCGGCCCCGGCTCAGGCGGCGGAGCCGACCGGCGTCCCGCTCTCCCCGGCCACCAGGACCGCAACGTCCGGCAGGGCGCCGAGCTGCTCGGCGAGGCCGCGGATGGTGGGATGGCGGAACAGATCGACGATCGGGATCGACCGTGCGAGCGTCTCCTGCAGGCGCCCGTGCAGCTGGGCGACCAGGAGCGAGTGCCCGCCCAGGTCGAAGAAGTTGTCGTCGATGCCCACCTCGGGTCGGCGCAGCAGCTCCTGCCACCAGGAGGCCAGCAGGCGCTCCAGGTCGTTGCGCGGCGGCTGCACGGGGCCGGCCGCGGCGCGAGCGCGCTGCGGCAGGGGCAGTGCCGTCCGATCCACCTTGCCGTGCGCGGTGAGCGGCAGCGCCGCCAGCTCGACCAGGACCGACGGCACCGCCGGCGACGGGAGCTGCCCCTCCAGGTGACGGCGCAGCTGCTCCGGGTCCGGGCGCTCGCCGCCGCGCGGCACGTACCAGGCCACCAGCTCATCGAGGCCGCCGCCGGCATCGAGCTTGGCGGCGACCGCCTCCTGCACCGCGGGATGAGCGGCGAGGACGGCCTCGACCTCCGCCAGCTCGATGCGGAAGCCGCGGATCTTGACCTGATGATCGTTGCGGCCCAGGAAGTCCAGCTCGCCGTTGCCCAGCAACCGGGCCAGGTCGCCGGTGCGGTAGAGGCGACCGCCCGCGCCGCCATCAGGCAGCCCGGCAAGGCCGGGGAAGGGATCGGGCACGAAGCGCTCGGCGGTGAGCCCGGGGCGGCCGAGGTAGCCGCGCGCCACGCCCGCGCCGCCGATGCAGATCTCGCCGCGCACGCCGGCCGGAACCGGCTGGCCGTTGGCGTCGAGCAGATGGATGCGCAGCCCGCCGATCGGCCGGCCGAGGGTGGGAGGCCGGTCGGGCAGCGGAGCCGCGGCGGCTTCCGCCTCGCCTGCCGCCGCCACCACCGCCGCCTCGGTCGGACCGTAGTGATTGACCAGGCGGAACGGCAGCCCGGCCGGCGGGGCGTGGCGCAGGCGGTCGCCGCCGGTCAGCAGCAGGCGCAGCGCGCAGGCCGGCGGCCAAGGGAGCCCGACCACGCTCTCCGCCAGGGGCGTCGGCAGGAAGCTCACGGTGATCCCCGCGCCGAGCAGCCAGTCGCGCAGCGCCGCCGGGGCGAGGCGGGTGGCCTCGTCCGGCAGGTGGAGGCTCGCGCCCGAAGCGAGGCTCGGCCACACCTCCCAGACGGCGGCGTCGAAGCTCACCGCCGCGAGCTGCGTGGTGCGGTCGGCCGCGGTCAGCCCGTAGGCGTCGAGGTGCCAGTCGACGAGATTGCGCAGCGCCCGGTGGCTGACCGCCACCCCCTTGGGCCGGCCGGTCGAGCCGGAGGTGTAGATGACGTAGGCGAGATTGCCGGGCGCCGGCTCCGGCAGCGCGTCCGTCGGCCCGTCCGCCGCGTCCTCGCCGCGCGCGGCGCGCGCGGGAGGACCGGCCGGGTCCGGCGCGTGCCGGAGCCGGCGCCCGGCAATCTCGCCTACGTCATCTACACCTCCGGCTCGACCGGCCGGCCCAAGGGGGTGGCGGTCAGCCACCGGGCGCTGCGCAATCTCGTCGACTG
>JASLEW010000280.1 GCA_030150965.1 Thermoanaerobaculia bacterium
CCGGCGGCGCGGCGGCAGCGGCTGGCCGACCTGCGCGACCAGCTGCTCGCCTGGCGGGTCGGCGACGAGCAGCCGATCGAGCGCGTGCTCACGCAGCAGGAGGCGGTCGAGCTGGGCCTGGATCATCCGAACGCCGGCGACCTGGTGATCTTCGCGCGCCAGGGCTACGCCTTCGACCTGGGCCCGCGGCCGGCCGGCACGGCGCTGACCCATCCGGCGCAGGTCTACGGCGCGCACGGGTACCTGTCGTCGCACGCCAACATGCAGGGGATCTACCTGGCGATCGGCAGGGACATCAAGCCCGGCACCACCGGCGGCCCGGTGCAGGCGATCGACGTGGCCGGCCGCGTCGCCGCCTGGCTGGGCGTCGAGAAGCCGCGGGCCGTGGCACCCGGTACGCGATGAGCGGCAGCCTCAGGGGCAGATCGGTCATCGTCACCGGCGCCTCGCAGGGCATCGGCCGTGCCGTCTGCCTCCGCCTGGCGGCCAGGGGCGCGCGGCTGACGCTCGCCGCGCGGGACGCCGCGGCGCTGGAGCGGGTGGCCGCGGCCTACCGTGAGCAGGGTGGCGAGGCGCTGGTGGCGCCGGCGGACGTGGCGGTGCCCGCCGACTGCGAGCGCCTGGTGGCGCGGGCCGTCGCGGCCTGGGGCGGCGTCGAAGTGCTGATCAACAACGCCGGCATCGACATGATCGCGCGCTTCGACGAGGTGCGGGACCTGTCGCTTTTCGAGCGGCTGATGCGGGTCAACTACCTCGGCTACGTCTATGCCACCCACTACGCGTTGCCGGAGCTCAAGCGCTCGCGCGGGCGGCTGGTCGCCGTCTCCAGCCTGGCCGGCATGACCGGCGTGCCGACGCGCACCGGGTATGCCGCCACCAAGCACGCCATCTTCGGCTTCTTCGATTCGCTGCGCATCGAGCTGGCCGGCAGCGGCGTGTCGGTGACCCTGGTGGCGCCCGACTTCGTGGTCTCCGAGATCCACCGCCGCGCCGCCGGTCCCGACGGCCAGCCGCTCGGCCGCAGCCCGATGCGGGAGTCGCGCATCATGACCGCCGAGCGGTGCGCCCAGGAGATCGTCAGCGCCACGGAGCGGCGGCAGCGGCTGCGCATCCTGTCGCTGCGCGGCCGGCTGGGCCGCTACGTGCGCCTCCTGGCGCCCGGCCTCATCGACGCCATCGCGGCCCGCGCCGTGCGCCAGGGGCACTGACCGGCACAGGAAGAAGTATGAAGAGCCTCTGCCTGTTCTGCGGCTCGAGCGCCGGTGCCAGACCTTCCTACGCCGAGACCGCCCGCCGGGTCGGCGATCTGGCCGGCCGCCGCGGCCTGACCCTGGTCTACGGCGGCGGCGCGCAGGGGACGATGGCCGCGGCGGCCGATGCCGCGCTCGCCGCCGGCGGCCAGGTCATCGGCGTCTTCCCGCAGAGCCTGGTCCACCTGGAGGCGGCCCACCGCGGCCTGACCGAGCTGCACGTCACCCCCTCCCTGGCCGCGCGCAAGCAGCTCATGGCCGACCTGGCCGATGCCTTCCTCGTCCTCCCCGGCGGCCTCGGCACCCTGGACGAGCTGAGCGAGATCTGGACCTGGTCGCAGCTCGGCCTGCACCGCAAGCCCATCGGCCTGCTCAATTCCGGCGGCTACTTCGACCCGCTGCTCGCCTTCATCGCCCAAGCGGTGGCGGAGGGCTTCGTGCGCCAGGCCGATCGCGAGCTGGTGCAGGTGGACGCCGACCCGGAGCGGCTGCTGGAGGCGCTCAGCCGATGACAGCTACCTGATAAAACGCATGGGGCAGACCCCTGCCTGTGCCAGGGGCTCCATTTCATGATGATCGCTCGTCACCAGCGTAGCCGATGTTTCCAGTGCCAGCGCCAGGGCAAAGCAATCGGCCAGGGAAACCCGCTTCCAGGAACCCTTGAGCTTACCGGCGGCTTTCCACAGTGAAAACGGCATGTCCTCGACCATCTCAAAGCCATACCCCACGAGGACTTCTCGCAACCCGTCGGCAATCTCCTCACCGTCGCGGCGGTAAAGGTCGTAGTAGATCTCGCAGGCATTGATCGCGTGAACCAGGCATCGATGGTTCTCTTCCAGGAGGCCGCTCACCACGGATGCTCCGGCTTCTCCTTGCAGGAGCGCGACCACGGCGCAAGCATCGAAGACGAAGACCGCCTCAGCGGGCAAGCTTCCTCTCCTCGAGCTCGATCTCTTCTGCCTTACGCCGTGCGAACTCCTCGCTCGATGAGAGGAGCCCACGGCCGACCCCTTGCAGCCGACGCAACCGGTCACGGCGTTCTTCGGGGGAGAGCTGGCGGAAGGAGCGGAGCTCCCTTGCCAGCTCAGCTCGCGCAGCCTGCCAGCGGTTGCGCGCTTCGGTCCTTGCGCCTTCGGACCGCTCGTCGGCTTCCAGCAGGTTCTCGGAGGGGGTCACGAGAATCAGCGTTGCCGGCCCTGAGCGGATGGTCTCGGGAAGCTCGACAAGAAGCCGCCGGTCCTCCGGGATCATCACTTGGATCTGGTGTGTCGCCATCGTCAGCACTCCTGAACGTCCAGCCCGCGGGTGAGCCATTCGCGCGAGATAGACCGGCATCTATTCTACCACTGGCAAGGTGCCGGTCCCCAGGGACCGCAGCATGCCGCGCACGGGCCTGCGGACGCCGATCGCCAGCTTCGGTATGCTGGCCGAGCTGCTCGCCGAGGCGGCCGGCGCTGAGCGGCGCGGGGCCGGCCTTGGCGCGTCCACCCATTCCATCACCACCGAACCGCGGGCAACGAGACAGAGGAGGGAGCGCAGTGATGACGACGCAAGGCAGGAGGAGGACGCAGGGCGGGACCACGACGCGATCAGCGGGCGGCGGCGCCCCGGCGCCGGGCGCGCCGGCCAGGCCCGCGGCGGCGAGAAGCGCCGGGGTGGCCGCGATCCCGATCCTGGGCTTGGCGATGATCGTGCTTGCCGTACCGGCGGCATTGCGCGCCGACGCGGCCGCTGCGGCGGCAGGCGCCAAGCTCTATAAAGAGAAGTGCGTGGGCTGCCACGGTGCCGACGGCAGCGGCAACACGCCCATGGGCAGGGCGCTCAAGGCCGGGAATCTGCGGAAACCCGAGATCCTGGCCAAGAAAGACGCCGAGCTCGCGGCGTCGGTCACCAACGGCAAGGGAATGATGCCGCCGCAGAAGGGCAACCTGAGCGCCGTCCAGATCCAGCAGATCCTCGCCTACGTCCGCGCCATGACCAGGGGCAAGTGAAGATGGGAGCCGTCAGGCGCCGCGCAGCGCGCCCGCCGGGTCTTGACGAGACCTCTCTGTCCGCAACAATATGCCAGCGAGGGGTCAGGAGCATGAGAGAGCCGTCCGCTTCCACCGCCGCCACCTCCACGATCCTGGCGTCGGAGCCGCAGGTCTTCGTCTCGGACATCGGGGCCGCCAGCGCGTTCTATGTCAACAGGCTCGGCTTCAGGGTCGTGCTGTCCTACGGAGAACCGCCCTTTTGGGCGCAGATCGCTCGCGATGGGGGGCGGTTGAACCTGCGCCGAGCCCGCGGACCCGTCTTCGACAGGGCGTTTTGCGCCAGGGAAGGCGATCCCCTTTCTGCGACGCTCACGCTCGACCACGCCGAGCCGCTCTTCCGGGAGTTTCAGCAGGCGGGAGTCCCGTTCCACCAGACATTGAGAACGGAGCCATGGGGTGCCCGCACGTTCATCGTGCAGGATCCGGACGGAAACCTGATCGCGTTCGCGGGGAGCTAGGATCTGCGCGGAGGTCGCGAAGACCTCCAGAGGCTCCCCGCCGGCATGAGCCCGCCGACCCGGCCGGAGGCCACCTGCCGCGAGCGGCCGCGTCCTTCGGCCGACCGTTTGCCGTCTTTACCTATGAGTGCAGCTGAGTGCCGCGCGGTGATGCTCACCGCCGCCGGCGGCTTTGACTCATGACCCCTGCCGAGGACACCACCAGCCGCCACGTTGGTTTCCGCGTTCGGCACCCGGTGCCCTCGGGGCTCCCCAACCTGCCTCACTCCAGGCCTTCGGCCCATCCTCCGTCACGACGGGCAACACTGGCGGTGCTACCATTCCGAGGGAGCACCAGGGAGGGCCACGATGGCCGTACGAGACACAGCCCGCCGCAAACTCACCTACGAGGACTATGCCCGGATCCCCGATGACGGCCGGCGCCACGAGATCATCGACGGAGTGCACCACGTGAGCCCCTCACCAACCAGGACTCACCAGGCGATTCTCGCGAACCTCGTCGCGAGGCTCGTCATCTTCGCGAGGGAGCACCGGTTGGGCGAGATCTATCCTGCTCCTTTCGATGTCCTCCTGTCATCCCACGACATCGTGCAGCCCGACATCCTCTTCGTCTCGACGGCTCGCCTCGGCATCATCACCGAAGCCAACATCCAGGGAGCACCAGACCTGGCCATCGAGATCCTCTCCGACTCCACCCGCCGCCGCGACGAAACCCTCAAGCGCGACCGCTATGAGCAGCTCGGGGTCCAGGAGTACTGGATCCTCGACGGCAACCGCAAGACCGTCCGCATCTTCCGCCGGACGCAGGGCTCAGCCTTCGGCGCCGCAACCGAGCTGACAGCCGCTTCGGGCCGGGCCCTCACCACGCCCCTGCTTCCGGGCCTCGAGATCCCTCTCCGCGAGATCTTTCCCTAGTTTTCGCAACCCGTTCTTCGGCCAGCCTTCAGCACCTGCTCGGGCGCTCCGCACGAGCGGCGCGGGTCCGGGGACCGGCGACCGCCGCGCGGCTGCGCGAGCAGTGGGTCTCGCTGCCGGCCGGATGAATGAAGATCAGCGCGGACGCCCTTCTCGGCGGCAGAGGATCAGCCCCATCTTGGTGCCGGCTCAAAAGTCCCTGTGGGCGTGGAATGCCATAACATAGCACCGGCCGCGGCATGCCGCCCGGCCACTTTACTGAGGAGGTAGCCATGGTCAAGAAGAGCGCCAGGCCGCGTCGATCCGGGCATCCATCCACCGTCGGCGAGCACGCCTTGGCAGTTGTTAGGGGTGGCTGGATCGGTGGGGCTGGGCTGGGAGTCGCCGCATCCTCGGCACCGCCGGTGGATCTCGCCCAACAGATGGACGCCTATATCCGCGGGTAAACTGCTGACCGGCTCTCCGTCAGGCCGAGGCCGGGGAGCCGGCACCCGCGGCATTGCGTAGGAACTGGTCCGATGATCGCGGGGTCAGGGGGTGAACGCCGAGACTCCTTTGCGCACCATCGATGGATCGACCTGGCGGGCGATGGTAAAACGCTTACCGCCCAGGGAGACCAGTCGTTCGGTAGGGCCCAGGCCGCGTAGTAATGATTCTTCAGCGGGGGCGCCGACGTCCTTGCCCAGGGTGAGCTGGGGACCGCTGGCAGAGACCTCGTAAAGCTGGCCTCCGGTAGAGATGTACGCCAGCTCCGCCTTGCGGAAGGCGAGGCAGGGATGGGTCAGCAAACAGTTGAGGCTGCCGCCGGCGGCGATGTACTCGGGGTTTTCGCCCTGAATACCGAGCTGTCCGTTGAGCTCAGCCATTGCCGCGGAAGCCGGGGGCAGGGTGCGGGACAGCGCGGGGACGGGACCAGGAGCCGAGGCGGGCAGGTTGTTCCAGGTGGTCAAGAGGCCGCTGTCGTTGATCACGGCGCGCGTCACCTCGGTGCCTCCTGGTTCAAAGACCCGCACCAACTGATAGAAGTCGCGCTTCTGTTGCTTGTGGCAACGCGACACCGTCCAGTTCTCGATCCGCAGCACCTGATAGGTGATCTTGCCGCTGGCAAGGTCATCCAGCACTCGGGCCTCGCTGGGCTGCCTCGCCTTGGGATTGATGCCGTTGATCACCGAGCGGTATTGGTAGACATAGTCCTGGACAACCTGCTCCGGCGTGACCGGGAACGGTATCGGCACATAGAGCGTCGAGCCCACCTTGGCGGCGTGCATCTGACTTTCAAATTCACGCCAACCCGGCGCGCCTGCGGAGTCGCATTGCGTAAGGCTCCAGGGTTGCGCCTCCGCCCGGGCGGCCGCAACCAGCAGGGCAGCCCCCAACAAACGAGCACCTGTTGCGATATTGACCCTCATCGTCGCTCTCCTAATCGGGAAGCGGGCTGCCGATCCCGCCGCCAGCCCCCCGCAACTCGACTTTACCGCCGTAGTGGCTCAGATTGGTGCCGGCCGCTTCAGAGGCGGACACGGAAAGGATGTGCGAAATGTCCTCGGCCGTCCATTGCCCGGCAACATATACCTGACCGGGGCCGAGGATCGGATCTTGAAAGATCACCGTGTCCCAGACGTAGTAACCGCTGGTGTCGTCGACATGCCAAGAGCCGCCGCTCGCCACTCCGGCATGCGTAGCTCCACCGATGATGGCGATGAAGGGCACCTCGCTGTTGATCGACGTAACCTCTTCCGAGTAAAACAGGCTCACCTCGTCGCTCTCGCCGCCGGCGTAGTCGAGGACAGCATCCTTGCCGGTCAATGTGAAGTGCTCGACCCCGGAGGCGATCGCCTGCGGCGATGATCCCGTGGAGGCTGAGGCCCCAATGTAGGCCCCGATCTGGGTCTGCGTCAGGTTCTCCACATGATCGTAGAGCGCCCACATGAGGATCGACGCCGGTCCACAGTACTCGGGGTTCTGCTGCTGGACGTAGGGCACGTTCAGTGCGGGCGATCCAGACGAGCCGTCGCCGGAGCCGTCGCTTCCCAACGTGATCGTGCACCCCTTGGTGACGACGGACGCCATCATCACCAAGGCCAGTAATCGCATCATAATCGTCCTCCTCAGCCCCTGCGTGGATAACTTGTGACGCCGAGCAAAATCTGCAAAGAACGCTGCAGTGCTGCTGTTGAACCTAAGTATAGCATATTGTGTCATTGGCTGGGTCTTCGACCACAAGTCGCCTCCGTCAGCGGCTCTGTCCCCGGGCGGCGCGCGCTCGGCCGACTTCTGGCTACATCCGGTGGTGCGTAAGCGGAGTAAGTCGTTCGCCTGTCGCCAGCCGCTTCCCACCGGGCACCATCGCCGCGGTCTCCGCCTGGCCCACCGCTGCGGCCGTGCCGACCGCGACCTGCCGCCTAAAGGGTGACCTGGACTAATTTCTGGGCCTGGGGCGGTGGGCGAGCTGTGCCTGCCCCCCGGGGTCTACCCCGGGCCTGCGGCAGCGGTGCCGCAGTATGTGACCGACCACTTGCGCGGCCTGCCCGCGGCCACCGACCGGGCACTCGTCGATGCCGGCATCAAGGCCGCGTCGAAGCCGCACCGGCCGGCTGCTGTCGCGCGGCGGGTGTCCTCGCTTTCGGCCATCCACCAGGCGCTCGGTCCGTCAACCCGTGTGGCTTTGACTGCCCCCTCGTGCATGCCTATCATTGTTGTTGGTCGGTTGTTCGCGCAATGCGCGCGCTCGGAGGAAGGGCCACTGATGCCTTTGCTTCGCCAAGCATAGATCGCTTATGGTAGGGTGGCGGCTCCTCATCAAGCTGAATCTGTTGTTCCCGGATCGGGACCACGTCAACAGCTCTCTGAATGACGGCCATTCTAGTACTCTGCCCTTCCTGGCCCCGATCACTCGAGAACCGGCGCAGCGGGCGTCATTTGAGCAACGGCTCCCCGGGCCCCGAAGAGCAAATAGGTCAGACCCTAGTGGCTGCCCTCCGCCGAATTGTTGCTCGCGAGCGCAACCCAGTCGCCCTGTCCGCAGGCCTCGATGCCGAAGAGTCGGTAAGAGTCGGAACGGTTCTGGCCGAGTCGTCTCTCCGGGCTCTTCTGCCAGACCAAGAGCCCATGGCCGGCGAGTAGTTGCGGACCAGCGGGGAAAGTGGCTGCTGTTGCTTATTGGCGCGAAGAGATCAAGCTTGCTAGTGTAGTGTCCGTCGAATGACTAGACAAATGGCCGGAATTGGTTAGGCTTTGACATGCCTCGAAAACTCTCGGCCTTGACAGATTATCAAGCTGTTTGTTAATTACGGGCAAGAATGTTCTCAAGGAGTTCCTCGTGACCAAGGTACCATCGGACGACGTCAAGGGCTTAAGCGCGGCAATCCTCGGTCTTCTTGGCCGGCCCGGATCGGTTCTTTTTGCTGGCGCAGGGGTAGCATGTCGAGTTGGCTTTCCGAACTGGAAGGAGTACATGTATCTTCTCGCTAACGCTTGTGAGGAGTTCTCAGACCCAGCATCAGCGACGCTGGTGCGGCAGCGCGCTGATGACCTAGATTTTCTAGGTGCGGCTACCGTCTATAAGAGCTGCAGGAGGATACCTGAAGGTGAGCGCCTAAGACGACTTGGGGCACCGTTTCAGATTGAGGTTCAGCCTAAAGTGTTGGAACGCCTCGACGCCTTAGTGCAGTTGCCATTTTCGGCGATAGTCACCACTAACTATGACACCGCGATCCACCGAGTCCGGACCGGCAAGAAAGGGTACTTTACGCCGATTGAGCGTGGCGATGGATCCATGCGAGGGGCGTCACTGCAGCGTGAGTTCTTTCTTGCGAGAATCCATGGACGTGCCGAGCTTCCTGCTTCGATGGTTGTAGACTCGAACGACTACGCGAGCGTTATTCTGGACAGTGACTACTCGGACTTCCTGTTTCACCTACTCAGGAGCAGGCCGTGCCTCTTCCTCGGTTTTTCGTTTGCAGATCCTGCCATTAGCCATGTGCTGCGACTATACGAAGAGCGATGCGGCCCGCACTTCGATGCTCTCCATCTTGCCTTAGTTCCTTCCGGGTCCGAAAACTTAAAGACGCACTTGTCAATGGTCAATATACAAACACTGGTTTACGACGATAGCGACAATCACTCTGCTCTATGGAAGGCGATTCGTCATTCTTATGATTCGCACACCACGGCGAGTCGGTCAACTGTTGCTATTTCTCCTGCGGCATCTAACTCGGTCCACAAATACATGGCCTTTGCGTACGCACAGATGATGGCAGCTGAACTTCGTGAGCCAGTTGTTGGTTCCATACGTGATGGCATAGTGCTCAAGGCTATCGCGGACGGGGGAGGAGTGGGGGTGACCGAAGGCGAGATTGTCTCGGCTGTGAGAGAAGGCCTTGCGCTCTCACGAGATGAGGCTGCGGCGATAGTAAGTGATGCTGTCGCGAGGTTAAAATTACGAGACCAAATCATCCTGCTTAGCAGTCGGTGGAAGGCGGTCAGCTATAAGGAGAGCAGTCTAGATATAGAGCTCTCTATGCTGGCTGACGCGGTTCTCGCACGCATGCGTGTCCGCGAGGGCGCGAAGCCGCCATCTCGAGCAAAGAGTGCCATCAAGAAGATTATTGAGGGAGCTTTCGTTGCGAGAGCTTGGGACTTGGCAGCTCATTTTGCGGGCGCAGGTGCAGGCGTCAGTAGTGACATTGCGTCAATCGTTTCAGATCTGGTCAAAAAGGAAGATCCCAGTGGCCAGCGTATTGGCTCACATGCTTCCGCGACGCTTGCGCTGGTTGATCTTCTAACAGCGCCAGAAGATCGAGAAACCAAGCCACTGACTCGGATAGGGCGTGCTGCCTTCGGCCTGCAGCTCGTGATGTCAAGTCCTCGTCAAGCGTTGTTCCAAAAGTACTCGTTGCCACAGAGAATCTATCTGGACGCCAATGTTGCAATGCCGGCGATTACCAATGGACATCCCCTAAGGCCCATATATGTCGATTGTCTTCGCCGGCTAGAGGCCGCCAACAATGCCAGAGGTCAGCGCTTGGATATCTTTGTTGCAAACCAGTTTCTGAACGAAATTGTGTCGCATAGGCGCCGAGCGCTCGAAATAGTCAGAGAACTTGGCCTCGAAGATCCGATGAGGCTAAAGAAGCATATCTTGTTCTATGAGGCGATAAACACGAATGTCTTTGTTGGCGCCTACGCGAGTAGAGTCGGGCGCATGAGGAATCTGATTCCATTTGCAACGTTCATTGAAGAGGTGGCTCCCTATGAAGACGAGGCCGGCCTAGCCACTTACCTGCAGCGATACGGCATCAAGGCATTGGACATCAGATATATTGACAACTTCAATGCTGAGTACAATGAGATCTTAGGAAAACTGAAAGAGGGATATGGAGCAGCGCTTCGGTCGCGCATGAGGATAAAGCCAAGCGTGCTGATGGAGCATGAGGCGGCACAGCTAACAAGGTTGATGGCTGACACTGTGGAGGGCGTCAGAAGTGTCTTTGTGACCGCTGACGGTGAGTTGCGGCGCATCTTGCAGCGAGATGTGCGATTGCACGAGATCTCAGGAGGTACGATGTCTCATCTCGGCTTGGTCGCCTTGGTCGACGTGATGGTCGGAATCGATGGCGATTCTAGATCGCTTGCAAGATTGATATGGGCGACTCCACAGCGCGACGCTGAGACGGTTATTTTTGACTATTTTGTAAGAATTGGCCTCAGAAGCTACCGCGAGGGGATGGCCATGGAGATGCAGGAAGCGGCACGCGTAGTAGCAACCGTAGCGGCAACTGAAGCGACGGAGGCTAATCTCCGTTTGTTTGGCAATGACCTGGACGATATTGCCAGAACGGCGAAGTTTATAGATAGATATGAGGAAAAGTTTTTTGATAGCTGGGATAGCGAGATTGCTAAGAACGAACAGCGTGAGAAGGAGAATGGGTAGGTCCGATTTCCGATTTTCTGGGGAGACACGCGACACCATGCCCTTGGTCGCAATAACGGTATAAAGGTAGTGGGGGACGGAAGAGGCTTCGCCATGCTCAAGTCGGTCGGCGACGACACGCAATGCCAATGCCTGCGCGGCAGTTCGCGCTTCGTCGCGCGTGGCGCCGTAAGACCAAGACGCCGGGCAGATCGATCACAGCGGCGATCCGGCGATCCAGTTTCCGTCCGCTTCGCAGTCGAACTCAATGCCCGCCGCCGGCAGATTTTCTGAGGAACCGATGACCTGCTGATTACGAATCAAGGCGTGGCGAAGATTGGCGCATCCTCCCGCAGTTGACCGAGGAGTGCCGGAGAAGGATGCCCGAGCGCGGCGACGAGGATGCGGGAGAGCACGGCTGCTGGAGCGAGGCCGGCCTCCGCGGCGGCGGCCATGAAGCCGGCTTCGGGGGCCAGGCAGGGGTTGGCGTTGACCTCCAGGATGTGGGGCGCTCCTCGCTCGTCGAGGCGGATGTCCACTCGGGCATAGCCGGCGAGGCCGCAGGCGTCCCAGGCGGCCAGGGACAGGCGGCGGGCCTGTTCGATCGTGGGGGCGGAGCCGGGGTCGGTCGGGAAGCGGCGGACGGTGTGGGTGTAGGCGAAGGAGTCCGGTCGCCACTTGGCCTCGTAGCCGACGATGCGCGGCATGCCGGGAGGGAAATCGACGAAGGCGATCTCGGCCACCGGCAGGACCTGCGGCTGCCCATCGCCGTCCGCCAGGAGCGAGATGTTGAGCTCCCTGCCCGGCAGGTAACGCTCCACCAGGATCGGCTGCCCGGGGAAGCGCCGCTCCAACTCGGCGGCACGGGCCAGGGCCGCGGGACGGGTGGTGCAGACCGCCTCGCCGTCGAGGCCGAGGGAGGCGTCCTCGCAGCTGGGTTTGAGGATCCATGGCGGCGGGACTTGGTCCAGCACCGCGGGTGCCTGGCGGTCGAGCCGGCCGCCCGGGGCGACCGGCAGGCCCTGCGCCGCGAGCACGGCGCGCGTGGCGAGCTTGTCGGTGGTGAGCCAGAGCGCGGCGGCGGAGGAGCCGGTGAACGGCAGGCCCAGCAACTCCAGCACTCCGGCGGTGGCGGGGTGCACCGCCGGCCGCCCGGGCGGGGCCTCGACCAGGTTGAAGACCACGGCACCCGGCGCTGGAGCCTGCGCCCGAGCCGGCGGCGGTAACTCCGTCGGTCCCTTCGCCCACTGCGGGGCTGCCGTCGCTGCCGGCCCTGGCGGCACCGCCGCTCTTGCCGGAGCTGCCTGAGCTGCCTGAGCTGCCGGACCCGTCGGAGCCGCGGCCGCCAGGTCCTCCCAGATCCGCCAGGCGGTGACGGGCACGCGCACCGCCGGGATCTCCAATTCGGCAAGGGCCGCCTCGACCAGCTCGACCTGGGCGAGGACGTCCGAGGTCGATGGATCGTCGCCCGCGGCGACGGGGTTGTGGGCGACGAGCACCTGGCGCGGCCGTGGCGGGCTCTCCGCCTTTCGCATGCCCCGCGGCAGCGGCGATGCCTGGCTGACCGGCGCTTCTGACGCTGGCCGGTGGCGGGCCGGCCCGCCCTTCAGCTCCACAGCCCCCACCTCCTGGCCGCGGCGTCGATGATCTGGCCCACCAGGGCGCGGTAGTCGAGGCCGCCCAGGGCGCACATGATCGGCAGGTCGGAGCGGGTCGGATGCAGGCCGGGCAGCGGGTTGACCTCCAGGAAGCAGGGCTCGCCGGTGTCGGCGCAGCGCAGATCGACGCGGCCGGCGTCGCGGCAGCCGAGCGCCTCGTAGGCGGCCAGGGCCACCTCGCGGGCGCGGACGGCAAGGGGCTCGCCGTCGAGGAGGGTGTAGCGCACCCGCTCCTCGTACTCGCCCTTGTTGAGGGCGGTGTAGAACTCGCGGTCGCTGCCGCTCTCGAAGTGGACCTCCATGGTGGCGAGCGCCCGCGCCGCGGCGCCGTTGCCGACGATGCCGACCGTGAGCTCGCGCCCCGGCAGGTAGGCCTCGACCAGCACCGGCTGGGCGAAGGCGGCGAGAAGCTCGGCGCAGCGCTCGGGCAGCTCCTCGCGGCAGCTCACCTTGGAGCGGCCGGTCACGCCCTTCGAGCTGCCTTCGGCAACGGGTTTGACGAAGAGCGGCGGCGGCAGATCGACCGCCGCCGCCTCCTCGCGGCTGCGCACGACGGCGAAGGGCGCCGTCGGCAGGCCGAGGTCGCGCACCACCCGCTTCGCCATCGGCTTGTCGAGGGTGAGCGCGGCGGTGAGCGGGTCCGAGAAGGTGTAGGGCTGATCGAAGAGCTCGCAGAGCGCCGGCACCTGCGCCTCGCGCGAGCGGCCGCTCACCCCCTCGGCGAGGTTGAACACCAGGTCCCAACGGTCGCCCGCGGCCAGGCGCCGCGCCAGCTCGACGCCGCGCCCGACCCGCTCCGGCTGGTGGCCCAGCGCCTCCATCGCGCCGGCCAGGCCGGCGACCGTGGCCTCGTCGTCGAACTCCATCACCGCCTCGGGCGAGAAGCCGGCGGCCAGGTAGTCGGACTTGAGATCGTAGGCCAGGGCGATGCGCAGGCCGGCCCTCATCGGGTCGCAGCCCCCTGCGGCGAGCCGAGGGCGGGAGCGTTCCCTTCTCGCCCGAAGGGGAGGGAGGAGGGCCGCGGGGATGCGGGGCGCGAGGTCGGCATCGTCAGGAGCGGCAGGAGAGGCGCATCAGCGGGTCGCCTCGAGCGGATCGTGATAGCTGTAGATCCTGCCGGCCCAGTTGCGCAGCCGCCAGGTCTCCTGCTCGTGGCCGACGATGGTCTCGGCCTGCACCGGGATCTTGCCGCCGCCGCCGGGCGCGTCCACCACGTAGGTGGGGACGGCGTAGCCGGTGGTGTGGCCGCGCAGCTGCGCCATCAGCTCCAGGCCCCTGGCCACCGAGGTGCGCAGGTGGCCGGTGCCCAGCACCGGGTCGCATTGATAGAGGTAGTAGGGGCGGATGCGCAGCTTGAGCAGGCCGTGGAACAGCTCGCGCAGCTCGGCCGCCGAGTCGTTCACCCCCTTGAGCAGCACCGTCTGGCAGCCGAGCGGAATGCCGCCGTCGGCCAGGAGGTCGGCGGCCCGCGCCACCTCGGGAGTCAGCTCGCGGGCGTGGCAGAAATGCACCGACAGCCAGACCCGGTGCTTGCGCAACACCGCCACCAGCTCGGGGGTGATGCGCTGCGGCAGGAAGCTCGGGATGCGGGTGCCGATGCGCAGGAACTCGAGGTGCGGGATGTCGCGCAGGCGGCCGAGGAGCTTGTCGAGGCTGGCGTCGGCCATGAGCAGCGGATCGCCGCCCGAGATCAGCACGTCGCGCACCTCGCGGTGCGCCGTCAGGTAGGCGAGCGCCGCCTCGACGCGGCGGCCGAGAGGCTCCAGCTCGCCCTGGCTGACCAGTCGGCTGCGCGTGCAGTAGCGGCAGTAGGCGGCGCAGGTGTCGAGCGCCAGGAAGAGGACGCGGTCGGGATAGCGGTGCACCAGCCCCTCGACGACGCTGGCATCGTCCTCGCCGCAGGGATCGGTCATGTCGCCGGCGCTCACCACCAGCTCGCCCTCGACCGGCACCACCTGGCGGCGGATCGGGCAGGCCGGATCCGTGGGATCGATCAGCGTCGCGAAGTAGGGGGTCACCGCGACCGAGAACTTCTCGCTCGCCAGGGTCAGCCCGCGGCGCTCCGACTCGGTGAGCCGCAGCAGGCGCTCGAACTGGTCGAGCCGGGTCAGGCGATGGCGCATCTGCCACCGCCAGTCTCCCCAGGTCGCGGGGTCGTAGCTATCGTTGACCACGGCGCAGACCTCCTCGCGCCTGGCGGTGAGCGGCATCGACGAGGCGAGCGCCTCTTGCTTCATCGGGTGATTCCTCCGTTCTCTCGCGGGAGAGGGCGCGACGGGTGCGGAGCCAGGCACGGCGGTGCGCCGTGGTCCCTGACGGCAATTCGGGCCGATTGTTCGAGTCTTCCGGCCGGTACGCTGGACGACCGGCGAGGCTGCCCCGGGGGGCTCCGAGCGCATGGCTGTCAGAGCGCCGGCGGCGTGGGGACGGTCCGCGGCCATGAGGCGCCGGCCGGCGGAACCGTGATTAGGGGGAAACCGGGGGGTGAAGCGGGGTTCGTGGCGACTGGAGCTGCGATGCTTGGGATGCTTGGGATGCTTGGAGCGGTGGCAACCGGGTGGGAAGAGACAGCGGGCGCGAGGCGGGCAGCGATTCCGGGCAAAGGTCGCCAGACGTCCGCAAACGCGACGTTGTCGCTGCTACTCGGGGGTTGGTCCGACGTCACCATCTCGTCCACATTATTAAGCGTAGCGGAGTTACGGCTGGTGTCAAGAGGAAGCCCGCGATTCCCGCGGCGCGATTCGGCGCTCGCCGCCGCCGCCCGTGTCGCGGCCCCGCACGCCCCGGCGGCGCGCGCCGCTCGGCGGGGCCGGAAGGGCCAGCGGCTGGGAAGCGGCTGCGGCTGGCACCCGCGGCGGCCGGCACCGCGGCGGATGGGCACGGCCGCGGATGGGCGCGGCGGGTGGGCACCGCCGCGGCGGGCGGCGCTTGGGCGCTAGAATACGCGCCCATGAGCGAACCGCAAACGACGGTCTTCGACAAGATCCTGGCCGGCGAGATCCCGTGCTACCGCATCTATGAGGACGAGCACGTCCTGGCGTTCCTCGACATCGGGCCGCTCTCCGCCGGCCACACGCTGGTGATCCCCAAGGAGCGCAGGACCCACCTGCACGAGCTGTCGGACGATGCCGCGGCGGCGCTCGGCCGCGCGCTGCCGCGGATCTGCCGCGCCGTGCTGCGCGCCACCGGCGCCACCGCCTACAACCTGCTCCAGAACAACGGCAGCGAGGCCCACCAGGTGGTGATGCACGTGCACTTCCACATCATCCCCAGGATCGGCGCCGCGGGCCTGGGCATCGGCTGGCGCGCCGGCACCCTGGCCGACGCGGCGGCGCGGCAGCTGGTGGAGGACATGCGCCGCGCCCTCGCCGAGGAAGGGGCGTAGGCGTGCGCGCGGTCGAGCTGCGGGACGCCTTCGGCCTCGATCACCTGGCGCTGGCCGAACGGCCGGAGCCGCGGCCCGGCTTCGGCCAGGCGGTGGTGCGGGTGCGTGCCGCGTCGCTCAACTACCGCGACCTGATGATGGTGAACGGGCACTACAACCCGAAGCAGAAGCTGCCGCTCGTCCCCTGCTCCGACGGCGCCGGCGAGGTGGTGGCGGTGGGCGAGGGGGTGACCCGGGTGCGCCCCGGCGACCGCGTGTGCGGCATCTTCGCCCAGGGGTGGCTGGCCGGCGAGCCCAGCCGCGACCTGGTGCGCACCACGCTCGGCGGCCCGCTCGACGGCATGCTCGCCGAGCAGGTGGCGCTGTCGGGCGAAGGGCTGGTCAAGGTGCCGGAGCATCTGAGCTACGAGGAGGCGGCGACGCTCCCCTGCGCCGCGGTCACCGCCTGGACCGCGCTCGTCGAGCGCGGCGGCCTGCGGTCCGGCGAGACGGTGCTCCTCCAGGGCACGGGCGGCGTCTCCATCTTCGCCCTGCAGCTCTGCGTGCAGGCCGGCGCGCGGGTGATCGTCACCTCGTCGAGCGACGAGAAGCTGGCGCGCGCCCGCGAGCTGGGCGCCGCCGAGGGCATCAACTACCGCCAGGTGCCCGAGTGGGGCGCCCGGGCCAGGGAGCTGACCGGCGGCGAGGGCGTCGATCACGTCCTGGAGGTGGGGGGCGCCGGCACGCTCGGCCAGTCGCTCCAGGCGGTGCGGACC
Organism: Thermoanaerobaculia bacterium; assembly: GCA_030150965.1. Lineage (GTDB taxonomy): Bacteria > Acidobacteriota > Thermoanaerobaculia > Multivoradales > UBA5704 > JASLEW01. The sequence goes on from JASLEW010000280.1 coordinate 16,366, forward strand.
GGCGGGCGCATCGCGCTCATCGGCGTGCTCGCCGGCAACGCCGCGGCGCTGCCGCTCACCGCCATCTTCATGCGCATGGTGCGGGTCGAGGGCCTGCTGGTCGGCTCGCGCGCCAGCTTCGAGGCGATGAACCGCGCCGTGGCGCTGCACCGCCTGCGGCCGGTGATCGACCGCACGTTCCCCCTGGCCGAGGCGCGGGCCGCCCTGGAGCACATGGCCTCCGGCGCCCACTTCGGCAAGATCGTGATCCAGCTGTAGGCAGCGCGCCCTCTGCCGGTGGGCGGGGGCGCCTCCGGGGCACGCCCGCGCGGCCGGGGCGAGGAGCTCTCCGGCGGGGATCCGGCCGGCAGGATGGGACTGCCGGCCGGAGCGCTCCGCGGCGCCTCTACGGCGCCTCTTGGATAAGGCGCCCTTAGGCGCCCTCTGGGCAGGCGCCCTGAGGCGCCCTCTGGGCAGGCGCCCTGAGGCGCCCTCTGGGTAAGGCGCCCGCAGGCGCCCTTTGGCTAAGGCGCCCTGGTCTAGGGCGCCTTGGGGACCTCGACCGGGCCCTCGGCCAGCAGCTCGACGTGGGCGTCGGCGGCCTGGCGGCGGAAGGCCGGCACGTCCTCGGTCAGCACCTTGTTGGCGCCGGCGAGGGCCGCCGCGGTGACCTCCTCGGCCTGCTGCATCTCGGTGCGGTCGTTGGCGTTCGGCGTCTCCCAGGAGGAGTCGATGGTGAACACCGTCCCCTGCACGCGGCTGAGCGGCGTGCGGTCGTCGACGATCCCCTTGCTGCCCGGCGGCACGTAGAGGCGGCGCTCCTCGGCGGTGAGCTTGCGCCGCAGCGCCTGCGCCGCCTTGAGCAGCGGGCTCGGCTCCGGCGGTCCTCCGGCGGCGCCGGCGGCGCCGCCCGCGGCCTTGCGCCGCTCCTCCTCGCGCGCCTCCGCCCGGCGGATCTTGCCGATCACCACGTCCACGTCGGCGCGCGCGGCGCCGATCCGCTCGATGGCGTCGACCAGCGCGCCCTGGAGCTCGCCCAGGCGGTGGAAAGCCGCCTCGCGGCTCTGCCAGCCGGCGTCGGTGGCGTGCGCCCCCGGGTCGGCGACGACGCGCACCGTGCCCCTGGCCTCGTGCCCCTGGAAGCGGATCGAGACGCCGTAGGTGCCGGGCGGCACCTGCGGCCCGCTGTCGCGGCGGAAGAAGCCGCCGCGCTCGGTGCGCGGCGGCTGGCGGAACGCGTCGCGGCCGAGGTCCCACACCGCGCGGTTGACGCCCAGGTGGGCCGGCCCCTTGAAGCTGCGCACGGTCCTGCCGGCGGCGTCGGTGATGCGGATGTCCACCTGCGGCCCCTCCGGGCGCGCCGCCCCGCCAGGGGCGCCGGGGCCGCCGCCAGGTCCGCCCGCCCCCGCCTCGGGCTCCTCGGCCTCGCGGCCTCCGGCCATCGCTTCCTGGCCGCCTTGTCCGGGAGCGCCGGCGGCGCTGATGGCGCCGGCCTCCCGTGCCGGCGACGCCTCCTCGTCGCGCACCGGCGCCGGCACGCCCTTCTCCGCCGCGGCCGCGGCGGCGGGCGCCGCCTGCCGGCGGGCGCGCTCGGCGCGCTCGGAGCGTTGCCGCTCCTTGCGCTCCCGCTCCTGCTGCTCGTCGCCGAGCGGCAGGTCGGGAAGGTTGAGCGAGTAGGTGATGAGCGCGCCGTAGGGCCGGTTCTCACCCTGGAACTCGCCGCTGCCGGGCTCGTAGGCGCCCGGTCCCTGCACCGCGCGATGCTGCTGTGCCGGCCCGCCCTGGTAGAGATGAAGCGGCTCCTGGAGGGTCGCGGCGCTCATCTGGCGCAGCGGCGTGATGTCGTCGACGACGTAGAGGGAGCGCCCGTGGGTGCCCAGCACCAGGTCGAAGTCGCGCGGGTGGACGATCAGGTCCATCACCGAGGCCGTCGGCACCCCGTGCTTCCACGGCAGCCAGTGGCCGCCGCCGTCGAGCGACACGTAGAGGCCGAACTCGGTGCCCAGGAAGAGCAGGTCGCCGTCCACCGGGTCCTGGTCGATGGCCAGGGCGTAGCCGCGCACGCCGGCGCCGGCCAGGCTCTTCCAGGTCCTGCCGTAGTCGTCGGTGCGGTAGACGTAGGGCGCCCAGTTGGAGCGGCGGTGGTCGTCGAAGACCGCGAACGCCGTGCCGCCGCCGTGGGCGGAGGCGCGGATCTGCGGCACCCAGGTGTGCGCCGGCACCCCGGGGACGTTGGCCTCGACGCTGCTCCAGGTCCTGCCGCCGTCGCGCGTCACCTGCACCCGCCCGTCGTCGGTGCCCACCCAGATGACGCCGCGCTCGACCGGGCTCGGGGCGATGGTCAGGATGGTGCAGTAGTTCTCGGCGCCCGAGGCGTCCAGGGTGAGGCCGCCGGAGCGGTCCTGGTGCTCCCAATCGGGATTGTTGGTGGTGAGGTCGGGGCTGATGACCGTCCAGCTGTCGCCGCGGTCGGTCGACTTGAGCAGGTACTGGCTGCCGTAGTAGATCGTGCCCGGGGCGAAGGGGTCCACCGCCAGGCCGGTGTTCCAATTGAAGCGCAGGCGCCTGGCCGGGTCGGTGGACAGCTCCGCCGGCCGGATGCGCTTGCGCACCCGGGTGCGGATGTCGTAGCGCGACAGCTCGCCGCCCTGCGACTCGGAGTAGCCGATCATCGGGTCCTGCGGGTCGGGCAGCATGACGAAGCCGTCGCCGCCGCCGAAGATCTGCCAGTGCACGTTGCGGATGCCGCCGTTCTCCCACACCGCGCTCGGGCCGCGCCAGGAGCCGTTGTCCTGGAGCCCGCCGTAGATGTTGTAGGGCATCTCCATGTCCACGGCGACGTGGTAGTACTGGCCGAAGGGGAGGTTGGCGACGAAGCTCCAGCTCTCGCCGCGGTCGTGGCTGATGCCGACGCCGCCGTCCTCGCCGGCGATCAGGTAGCGGGGATCGTGGGGGTCGATCCACAGCGCGTGGTAGTCGCCGTGGATCTCGCGCGCCTGGCCCATCGGGCGAAAGGTCTTGCCGCTGTCGTCCGAGACCCGCAGCCGCGAGGTGAGGTCGTAGACGCGGTTGGGCCACGCCGGATCGACGCGGATGTCGGCGTAATAGAACGGCCGCTCGGTGGTGTCGGGGTCGCTGTTGACCGTCTCCCACCTCTTGCCGCCGTCGGCCGAGCGCAGCACGACGTTCTTGCCCTCGGCCTCGACCAGGGCGTAGACGATGTCCGGCTGCGAGCGGGCGATGGCGACGCCCATGCGGCCGAGCTGGCCCTTGGGCATGCCGTCCTCCTCGGTGTAGCGCTGCCAGTGGTCGCCGCCGTCATAGGTGACGTACAGCCCCGAGCCCGGGCCGCCGGAGCGGAAGAACCACGGCCAGCGGCGGTAGTCCCAGAGGCTGGCGAAGAGCTTGTTGGGGTTCGCCGGGTCCATCACCAGCTCCGAGCCGCCGCTGCGCTCGTCCACGTAGAGCACGCGCTTCCAGGTGCGCCCGCCGTCGGTGGTCTTGAAGATGCCGCGCTCCGGGTTCTCCCCCCACTCGCGCCCCTCCGCCGCCACGTAGGCGATGTCGGGGTCGGTGGGATGCAGCACGATGCGGCGGATGCGCTCCGTCTTGTCGAGGCCCAGGTGCTGCCAGGTGCGGCCGGCGTCGAGCGAGCGGTAGACGCCGTTGCCGACCGAGGCGCTGTTGCGCGGGTTGCCCTCGCCGGTGCCGACCCAGACGATGTCGGGGTTGGCGGCGAAGATGGCGATGGCGCCGATCGAGTGCACAGGCTGGTCGTCGAAGATGGGATGCCAGGTGTTGCCGCCGTTGACCGATTTCCAGACGCCGCTGGCGGCGCCGCCCACGTAGATCACCTCGGGGTTCGACTCCACCGCCTCGATCGCCGCGATGCGGCCGCTCATCGCGGCCGGCCCGATGGCGCGGGCCTTCATGCCGGCCAGGAGCGAGGGATCGACGGCCGCGGTCCCTTCCGGCGCGGCGAGCAGGGGGCGCGCGCCCGGCGCCAGGAGCGCCAGGCAGACGAGCAGGGACATCGACAGGGATTGCCGGTGCATGCACTCCTCCTTTGGGAAGCCAGACTCCAGGACAAGGGCGCGCGGCGCCGGCGCGAGCCGGAGCGCCGCGGCCCAACCGATGCAACGCCGGGCGGGCCGCCGGGGTTCCGCGGCCGGCCGGTGGCGCCCGGACCGCCGGCGCGGCGCTCCGGCCGCGGGACGGAGGTGGCGTCCCCTCCCGCGGGCGCGGCAGGGGGATCGGGACAGTAGGGGAGCCTGCCGGCGGCGAGGTCTAGACGGTGATCTTCGTGCCGTCGAACCTGGTGAAGGTGTAGCCGCCGAAGAAGCCGCCGCGGATCTCGTTGTAGCAGGCGCGCTGGTCGCTCAGGATGCGGATGGCGATCTCCTCGCCGAGCAGGAACGACTGCAGCGCGTCGGAGCGCCAGTGCACGCCGGCCAGGTTGCGGCCGGTGCCGATGTTGGAGGCCAGCTTGTTGAGCTCGCCGCCGACGGTGAGCTGGGCGCTCCCGGTGTAGGGGACGAGGGACAGGCCGTCCTCGCTCGCCACCACCGGGTCGGCGATGACGTGGCTCTCGTCGAACAGCGCCTTGAGCACGGTGACGCAGGCGCCGGCCACGGTGGCGTGCCCGGCCGAGTAGGAGGGGTGCGTGGGGCTGCCCTCGGGGAAGCACTGCGGATGAAGGAAGCTGCCGAACCGGCTCTCGACGCGCCCGAGCACCGGCGAGCTCAGCACGTCCTGGTGCAGCACCCCGGGGTAGCGGTCAGCGGTCTGCTGCAGGTGCACCAGGCCGCCGAACGCCTCCGGGCGCAGCCTGCGGTTGACGAACCACTTCTTGTTCCAGGTGGCCTTGAGGCCGCGGGTCGCCACCTCGCACATGGCGCCCTTGATGGCGGGGGCGCCGAAGGTGCCGAAACCGGTCTGGGTGCGCGAGCGGTTGTAGGGGTTGCCGGGGTTGAGCGGGCAGCCGATGCCGCCGCTCTCCGGGTCGGTGGCGTCGGGCGGCGTGATGAGGATCAGGCAGGCGTCGAAGTAGGCCTGGAACAGCACGTCCTTGTGCACGAAGGCGGCGAGGTCGCGGGCGTTGCGCACGAACCGCCGCCGGGGGTCGTACTGCACCGCGGCCGTGGGCGCCACGCCGTTCTGCACGTCCAGCCAGTCGGCGAACGTGGTCATGAAGTCGGTGCCGGGCAGGAAGGTGCGCAGCATCCGCTGCACGTACTCGGCGCCGAACGGCGCCGGCAGCAGCAGGAACTGCGACACGTAGGGGCCGACCGCCGCGCCCGGCAGCAGGTCGCGGAAGAGGGTCTGCGGCGTCACCTTCCCCTGGCGCCGCGGGCCGCGGAAGTCGGAGAGCGCGTTGAGGTCGGCGCAGGCGGCGGCGGCGTCCGGATGGGTGGCGAGATCGTTGAAGCTGACGTCGCGCAGCAGGGCGGCCCAGTAGAGCTCCACCATCTCGCCCGCCGCCTCGGCGCTGGCCAGGGCGGGGGCGGGCGGGATGGCGAGCGCCGGGCCGTCGGCTCCCTGGAGGTCGAAGGCGAGGCCGGACTGCGGATTGGTGAGCTTGGTCGTGCCGCCGAGCGGGATGCTCTCGAAATCGGCGGGGTCGCCGGTGTCGAGGGCGTGCAGCAGCAGGCCGTAGGCGGCGGGGTCCACCTCGCCCGCGGCGTTGTGCGGCAGGCCCTTGTGATAGTTGCCGATGAGGTTGGGGTAGCGCTGCTCGTCGCCGTTGTCCAGGTTGGCGTCGGGCGGGATGAGGAACTCGGTGCGCGCGGTGCCGGTGCGGTAGCGGTAGGCGGCGGCGCGGCGGCTGACCGCCGGGCCTCCAGCCTCGGGGAGCGCCTCACCGCCGGTTGCGCCGCCGTCGGCCGCCGGCTCCGCCGCCGGCAGCTCCTGGGCGGCGGCCGGGCGGCCGAAGAGCGCCGC
>JASLEW010000302.1 GCA_030150965.1 Thermoanaerobaculia bacterium
GTCCAGGTCGTCGCCGGCGGCTCTGCCCTGCGGACGGATGGGCCGTGCGGCACCGGGGCGGCGCCCGCCCCGCGGACCCTGGCCGCCGCCGCCGGTCGGCTCTCCCCGGCCAGCACCGCCCCGGCCTCGGCCAGCGTCGACATGGTCGGGAGGTGAGGGCCGCCAGGGTCCGCGCAGGGGCCTGCCGCCCGGCTTCTCGCCGCCACCGCCAGGCCGTCTTCTCTGGTCGGCTCCCGGACGCGGCTTCTCCCGGTCGGCCCCCGGACGCGGCCTCTGGTCGGTCCCCGAACGCGGCCTCTCCCGGTCATCCCCCGAACGCGGCCTCTCCCGGTCATCCCCCGAACGCGGCTTCTCCCGGTCGGCCCCCTGACGCGGCCTCTCCCGGTCGGCCCTCAGGCGCGGCCTCTCCTGCTCGGCCCCCGGACGCGGCTTCTTCTGCTCGGCCCCCGGGCGCGGCTTCTCCCGGTAGGGCGGAGCTCCCGGCCTGGAGCCGAGGCGGGGCTTCCCCGGGCGGACGCCGGAACGGAGCTTCTCAGGACCGCGGTCCTGGCCCGGCCCCGGGCGCCCCTTGCCCGGGCCGCCGCCGCGCGGCGTCACGGCACCTCTTCCATGAGGATGTGGATGCGCGCCGCGAGCGCCGGCAGGAGCTGCTCGACCGCCGCCCGCAGCTCCGCGGGACGGTGGCGGCGCGACAGGTGATGGAGCACGATCGCCTCGTTGTGGAAGCGCTCCGCATGGCGCACGATGTCCGCCAGGTGGAGGTGCTTGTAGCGGTCTCCCCGGCCGCGCATCTCGTCGCCCAGGAAGGTGCATTCGAGCAGCAGCACGTGGCCGCCGAAGAGCGCCGGGCTGAGGTCGAAGACCGCCGGGCCGGTGTCGCCGCAGTAGGAGAGCAGGATCTCCTCGACCACCTCGCCGACCTCCACGCCCTGGGAGCGCAGCGCCGCCAACTCGGCGCCGGAGCGGCCGGCGAAGGCGGCGGCCAGGCGCCGCTTGCGGCGGATCAGGTGATATCCGAGGCTGGGGACGACGTGGTCGGTGGCGAAGGCCTCGACCACCAGGCCGCCATCGACCTCCGCCCGGTCGCCGGGCTCCAGGGGCAGGAGCTCGAAGCGGTAGGCCGCCCGCTCCAGCCGCTCGGCGGCGGCGGCGAGCGCCTGGAGCGCCTCGGCAGCCGCCGCCGGGCAGAAGACCCTGGTCGCCGCCTGCTGATGGAGGGACCGCTGGGAGAGCACGTAGGGCAACCCCAGCGCATGATCGAGGTGGCCGTGCGACAGAAAGACGTCGCGCGCCCCGGCCAGCTGCGCCGCGCCGCGGCCGACGTCGAAGGCCAGCCCGGGCGGCCGGATGCGGAACCAGGTGTCCTCGCCGGCCAGCGACCAGCCCTCGATCGCCAGGGCGCCAAGGCGCAGCTCAACAGGACGCATGGCCTGCCATCCCGCGGGCCATGGGAGCCACCGAAGTGCCAGAACGGCACCTATCCTGAGCCGGGCGCTGCATGGGCTCAGTCCTGCGGATTGCCATCGCCCTGGGCGCCGTGCTTGCCGCCACCGCGCCAGGCGGGATCGCGCCGTGCGAAGACGTCGAGATGGCGCGGCACCTCGATCAGCGTGCGGCTCTTCTCGGTGTCGCAGACGTCGTTCTCGCACTCGTAGACGTAGACGTTCCAGTCCTCGCGGCGGCGAAAGGCGGTCAGGGTCTGATAGGTGTTGCAGTGGCCGCACATCACCGAGAGGTTGCGGATGTCGATGTCGTCGCTCATGATCCCCTTCTTCGGGCCGGCTTCTCCGCCCGACGGGCCATTCTACGACTGGCTCGGCTCTTGCACATTCGCCTTTAGCTATGAATCCGCGAAGCGTCCTGCCTGGCCTCAGGTTGGCCTTCTGCCTGGCTCTGCCGGCGGCGGCCCTGCCGGCGGCACCGTCGCCCCCGGTCGGCGCCGGCGGACCAGAGCCCGGCGCACCGGCCTTCTCCGAGACCGTCTCGGTCAGCCAGGTGCTCGTGCCGGTCCTGGTGCGGACCCGCTCCGGATATGCCAAGAACCTGAATGCAAAGGACTTCCGTCTGCTGGTGGACGGCCGGCCGGTGGCCATCCAGAGCTTCGACCGCCACACCGAGGCGCCCACCAGCCTGGTCGTCCTGCAGGACCTCTCGGGGAGCATGGGCACCGGCGGCAAGATCGAGCAGAGCCGGGAGGCGGCGCGCTACTTCTTCGCCCATGCCCAGGGGGGCGACGAGTTCGCCCTGGCCACCTTCGCCAGCGGCCGCGGCCAGGTCGAGGTGCCGTTCACCACCGACCTCGAGGCGCTGAACGACGCGGTGAGCCGCTGGGAGGGGTACGGCACCACGGCCCTTCATGACGCGGTCGCCTGGATCCCCGACATCTCCGCCGCCGGGCACAACAGCCGCCGCTTCGCCATCCTGGTGACCGACGGCGTGGACAACGCCAGCACCCTCGCCCCCGAGGAGGCGCGCGAGATCGTGCGCGCCGCCCAGGTGCCGGTCTACGTCCTCGGTCTCGGCAGCGGCAGCCCCTACGAGCTGACTCCGAACGGCAAGAAGATGTACCGCTATGCCGACGTCCTCAACCTGCTCGCCGGCGTGACCGGCGGGCGCTACTACCCGATCTCGCGGCCCGAGGACCTCGCGAAGGCGCTGGCGGCCATCGAGGAGGACCTGCGGAACCAGTACGTTCTCGGCTTTTCGACACGCGAAGGCGCGCGGGCCTACCGCCGCCTCGCGGTCGAGGTCACGGCCAAAGGCCTGGGGGACCGCGTCACCGTGGTCTTCCGCCGCGGCTACCAAGGCCCGCCGCCCGCCGGCGGATGAACCGGATGGGCCCTTTCATCCTCAGAGGGCGCCATCGCAATTGCTCATGGAGGAACTGCCATGCAACTCAGATCGACGACTCTCCTGTTTGCCGCCGCGCTGGCCCTGGCGGCCGGAGGTTGTGCCACCAAGGACTACGTGAAGACCGAGACCGGCGCGGTGAATACCCGCGTCGACCAGGTCCAGGGTCAGGTCGAGCAGACGCAGACCAAGCTCGGCGAGCACGAGCAGCGGCTGAACAGCCAGGACCAGAAGCTCGCCGCCCAGGACCAGAAGGTCGGCCAGATCTCGCAGACCGCCCAGGAGGCGCTGCAGCGCGCCCAGGAGGCGGGCAAGCTGGCGCAGGGCAAGTTCCTCTATGAGACGCTGCTGACCGACGACAAGGTGAAGTTCGGCTTCAACCGCACCCAGCTGTCGCCCGCCGCCCAGCAGGCGCTGGACGACTTCGCCAAGCGGATCAAGGACGAGAACAAGCCGGTCTACGTCGAGGTCCAGGGCCACACCGACAACGTCGGCTCGGACAAGTACAACGAGTCCCTCGGCCTGGCGCGGGCGCAGGCGGTCTACCGCTATCTCAACCAGAAGGAAGGTTTCCCGCTGCACCGCATGAACGTGATCTCCTACGGCAAGACCGCCCCGGTGGCCGACAACAAGACGCGGCAGGGCCGGGCGCAGAACCGCCGCGTGGCGCTCGTCGTCCTGGAGTAGGGGGGCCCCAGCCGCCGGGTCCCGACCCGGCGATGGACCGGAAGCCGCCGGGTCCCGACCCGGCGGCTAACTCCCCGCCTGCTGGATCCTGCGCTTGAGGGTGTCGCCGTCGGCGAGGCCTGCCTGCAGCGAGAACAGGCCGCCCTTGCGGTCGATGATCAGCAGCGTGGGCAGGGCCGTGATGTTGAAGGAGTCGGAGATCCGGCTGTCCACGTCGAGCAGCACCGGGTAGCCGAACGGGTTCTCGCGCAGGTAGCTGCGGACCGTGGCCTCCTCCTCCCCCATGTCGGCGGCCAGGAACTGGACGTTCTTGCCCTTCAGCTCGCGCACCACCGGCTCGAGGATCCTGGCCTGCAGCCGGCAGGGCGCGCACCAGGTCGCCCAGAAATCGACCACCACGACCTTGCCCGGAAAGTCTGGGGGGCCGAGGGTCCGGCCGTCCGTCGTCTTCAGGCGGAAGTCGAGCTTGGCCGAGGCCGGCGCGCCGCCGGCGCTGGAGCCGTCGCCGCAGGCGAGCAGCACCAGCAGGGCAAAGAAGGGAGCCAGGCGCGTGGGGCGCCCGAAAAGGTGGCGGAGTCGCGGAGTCGGAGCCATAGTCCCGAAAGCATAAGGCATCGCCCCGGGCAGCGGAAGCGAGGTCCGGCGGCGCCGGGAGCGGGCCCGCCCCCTCGGGCGCGTGCCGGAGGGCCGCCGTCACGCCGTTGCCGGCGAGCGCGTCGTGCAGCGCCGCCGCCTCGCCGAGGGGCGGCGGCGCCAGGGGGGTCGAGACCTCAGCTGCAGCCGCTGGTCGAGCCGCAGTTGACGCACTTGTAGCAGCTGCCGTTCCTGACCATGATGGCGCCGCATTCGTGGCAGCTCGGGGCATCCTGCTGGTAGAGGAAGACGGGCCGCGCCTGGGTGGACGAGCCGGTGGCGCCGTGGCCGGAAGCCGAGCCGTCCGCCGCCGGCGCCGCCGCGTGCGGCACCGGCTCGAGCTTGCCGCCGCCCATCAGCTGGAGCGGCGCCGCCCCGGCGTGCGCCGGCTCGGCGGGCTCGCGCAGGATGACGCCCGCGGCCTCCTTGTCCTCGCGCGACAGGAACTTCGAGGCCAGCCAGCGGAAGATGTAGTCGGTGATCGACTTGGCGATCGGGATCTCCGGGTTCTTGGTGAAGCCGGAGGGCTCGAAGCGGGTGTGGCTGAACTTGTCCACCAGGGTCTGGAGCGGCACCCCGTACTGGAGGGCGATCGAGATCGAGGTGGCGAAGGAATCCATGAGCCCGGAGATGGTCGAGCCCTCCTTGGCCATCACCAGGAAGATCTCGCCCGGCTGGCCGTCCTCGTAGAGCCCGACCGTGATGTAGCCCTCGTTCTCGTTGATCGAGAACTTGTGGGTGATGGCGCGGCGCTCGTCGGGCAGCTTGCGCCGCACCGCCCGCCTCTCGTACACCGCGCCGCCCGGAGCCGCCGCCGCGGCGGCCGGTCCGCCCGCCTGGCCCGGCGCCCCCGCCGGCTGGCGGCTGGCGG
>JASLEW010000364.1 GCA_030150965.1 Thermoanaerobaculia bacterium
GCCGCGAGACCGGAGGAAGCCGAGCCTGCCGCGGGCTGGCTGCCGCGGCCTGCCGCGGCACCGCCGCCCTGCTCAGGCGAGCCGGCCGCCGAGGCGCCGGAAAAGGCCGGGCCGGGCGGGCTGCCGGATGGAGACCCGGCCGCGGCCTGGCCGTCGCCGGCGGCCAGGGAGGGAGCGCCGGAGGCGGAACCGGCGGCGCCGCCCGCCGGCGACGGGGCGGCGGAGGCCGCGTCGTCGCCGTGCAGACGCGCCGAGAGCATCGGCCGGAGGTACCGCTGCCAGGCCCAGAAGGCGCTCACCCCCAGGAGCGCACAGAGGACGATCAGCACCGCCGCCAGGATCAGCCAGGACCGGCCGCCGGAGCGCTGCGGCGTGCCGGCCGCGGGCATCACGGCGGGTGGGCCGGCCATGCTCCCGGCGGCCGTCATCCCGGGCAGCGGCAACGGCGACCCGCTCGGCGCCGCCGCGCCAGGCGGCGGAGGAGCTCCCGGCGCTGCCGCGGCGGCGGGCGGCGAAGCCGGCCCGGAGAGGGATCCGGCGGGCGCGGCGAGGCCGGACGAGGGGGCCGCGCCGCCGGTGCCTCCCACGCCGGCCGCAGCCGGCATCCCGGGGACCGAGCGCGAGGGGAGCACCCGGGTCACGTCCAGGACGTCCTCGGCCGGCGCCGCCGGGGCGGCCAGCACCGCCTCGGGCAGCTCGCGCTCGATCGCCGCCAGCTCCTCGGCCACCAGCGCCGCGGTCGCCAGCCGCTGGTCGCGGTCCTTGGCGAGCATGTGGTGCAGCAGCTGCTCCAGCCGCAGCGGCACCGCGCGCAGCTCGGCGATCGACGGCTCCTTGTGCAGGATCTGGTAGACCAGGGTGGTGATCGTCTCGCCGTCGAACGGCCGCCGTCCCGAGAGCAGCTCGTAGAGCACCACGCCGAGCGAGAAGATGTCGCTCCGGCCGTCCAGCTCGTCGCCGCGGATCTGCTCCGGCGACAGGTACTGGGGGCTCCCCATGACCGAGCCCGCCACCGTCAGCTCGGTGTTCTGGCCCGCCACCTTGGCGATGCCGAAGTCGGCCACCTTCACGCGGCCGGCGGCGTCGATCAGCACGTTGCTCGGCTTGATGTCGCGGTGGACGATCCCCTGGCGGTGGGCGCAATCGAGCGCCTCGGCCACCTGGCGCACGATGCGCAGCACCTCGCGCAGGGTCGGCGGCGGCCCCGTCTCCAGGCGGCTCGCCAGGTCGGCGCCCTCGACGTACTCGAAGGCCAGGAAGAGCAGGCCGTCCTCCTCGCCGGCGTCGAACAGCGCCACCACGTTGGGATGGAGCAGGCGCCCGGCCGCGCGCGCCTCGCGCAGCAGCCGCTTCTTGCGGTCCTCCACGTCCTGCGGCCGGCCGCCGGCCAGCCGCACCGTCTTGATCGCCAGGCGGCGCTCGATGTGCGGGTCCTCGGCGAGGTAAACCTCCCCCATCGCCCCGGCGCCCAGGAAGCGGACGATCCGGTAGCGGCCGACCCGTTGGCCGCTATCGAGCGTGCTCACCGCGGATCCGGCTCTTCCTCGACGGGCAGCTCGGAGCGGTCGAGCAGGGCCTGCGCCTCGGCCAACCGCTCCGCCGGCACCCGCACCCGCACCTCGCCCAGCCCGCCGACGTTGACCGGCAGCTCGTCGACGTGCAGCGACTCCACCTCCGCCGGGATGCCGTTGCTGTTGAGGAAGCCCGCCGCGAGGATCGCCTCCTCGTTGCTCTCCACCACCCGGGCGACCGCCCACTCCTGCTCGTTGTCGATCGGTTCCTCGGCCATGACACCTCCTGGAGAGCCGGCGCGAACGATCATACCGCAGCCCACTCGGCGCCCCGCGGCAGGCGGCGAGGCGACCGCCGCCGGGTCCCGGCCGCGCGCCGCTTCAGGCCGGCGGCGCGGCGCCTTCGAGCGTGTAGGGCGTCGCCGTCCGCCGCGGATAGACGTGGCGGCTCTGCTCGGCGAAGCGGCCGAGCCTGGGCTGCCAGGCGTAGTGCGACAGGGTCATCGAGGCGGCGTCGAGCCGGATCCAGTTGCAGGTGTTGCGTCCGCGTTCGCCGCCGCGCCCGCGGCTGGAGGTGGAGGTGCCGGAGTGGAGGACGACGACCGGCGGCAGCCCCCGCGGCGCGGGCTCCTCCGAGCTGGCGATGTAGGCCTGGTGCAGGTGGCCCGAGAGGACCAGGTCGACGCCGGACGCGGCGAACAGCTCCATCGCCCGGCGGGCATTGCGCAGCACCTGCCGGCTGCCGAAGCCGGCAGGCGGGATCAGCTGGTGATGGGCCGCGACCACGCGCCACACCCCGGGCGGCGCCGCCGCCAGGAGCCGGCGCAGCGCCTCCAGCCGGCGCGCGGTGATGCGGCCGTTCTTGATCGTCCAGTTGAAGGCGGTGTTGATGCCGGCGACCAGCATCTCCTCGTCGCGGAAGACCGGCTCCATCTCGGAGCTGAAGTGCTTGCGGTAGGCGCCGAAGGGGTTCCAGACCCGCTCCCAGAAGCGGTACATGGGCACGTCGTGGTTGCCGGGGATGACCAGCGACGGCGCCGGCAGCCGCTCGACGAACTGCCGGGCCTCGCGGAACTGCGCCGGCTTGGCGCGCTGGGTGAGGTCTCCCGACACCACCACCAGGTCGGGACGGCGCCGGGCGGCAAGCTCCAGCAGCCCCTCGGTGACCTCGGGCAGATGGGGCGGTCCAAAGTGGACGTCGGAGCAGTGCAGCAGGTTGCGCACGCGGGACCGGTGCGCTAGCGGAGGGCGAGCCTCAGGGCTCGACCTCCTGGCCGAGCAGGGCGCCGACGTTCCTCGCCACCTCGGCGGCGGCGAGGCTGGAGACGGCGCCGAGGAGGGCCGGACCGTGGCTGCGGCCGACCAGGAAGCCGACGAGCGCCGCCGCTCCCAGGCTGGTCAGCGGATAGGCGCGCACCACCTGTCGCCACTTCAGCCCCTCGGGGAGCATGCCGTCCAGCAGGTCGTCCACGATCGATTCGGCCCTGGCCGAGGCTTCTTCCAGCATGTGCCGCCCTCCTCGCACGGCCCGCCTGGAGGCAGGCCACCGTCGCGCAACCAGGCTGCCGGGGTCAGGCTGCCGGGGTTCCGCGGTCGCGAAACGCTCCGGCCACACCGCCGCTGCGACCGGGCCTCGGTGCCTTCGAGCGCAGTATATCGTCCTGATGGCGCCGGAGGATGAGCCCGGGACTGCGGGACTCACCGGGGTTACCGAGGCCGGCCGACGGGGAGCGGGGAGGCACCCGCGCGCGGCGCGCCGCGGCCGGCCCGCCCGGCTCACCGGCCGGCGGCTCCAGCGGCTCTAGTCGTCGTCGCCGCGGCGCACCACCAGCCCGAGCAGGAAGCCGATGCCGGCGGCGATGAGGATCGCCTTGCCCGGGTTCTCGCGCACGTACTCGCTGACGTCGCGGCCGACGCGCTTGGCCTCCTTGCTGGCCTTGCGGTAGGTCTTCTCGACCCGGTCGGCGGCGTCGCGGTAGGTGTCGCGCGCCGCATCGGCATTGCGCTTCAGCTCCTTGCCGGCGCGCTCGGCGCCCCGCCGCACGTCCTTGGAGATCTGCTTGTAGCGCTGCTGCATGTCGTCGCCCAGGCGCTGGAACTTGTCGCGGGCCGCCGACAGGCTGTCGGCGACGGCGTCCGCTGCCTTTCCGGCACTCTCTCCCAACACTGAGTCGGCCATTCCGTGATCCTCCTGCTCGGTGATGCTGCGTTTTCGGCCGGACGCCGCTCTCGGCGCTCCCGAACGGCGCCCGGTGCGCTCCTTTGTAGCAGAATTCATGCCGTGGCGCTCCCCGTACTACACTGGGGCCCATCCAGCCGCCGACGAGCATGACCCTGCCACCCGATCCCGCCGCCCCCGGGGAGAGCGCCGCCAGCCTCGCGGACACCGCCGACGCCGCGGGCGCCCGCCGTCCCGCGCTGCCGCGCCTGCTGGGACGCTTCTTCCTGCTCACCTTCCGGCAGGGCTACGAGGACTCCATCCTGCTGACCGCCTCGGCGCTCGCCTTCGTCACCATCCTGTCGCTGGTGCCGTTCCTCGCCGCCCTGTCGTTCGTCGGCGCGCGGGTGTTCAATCAGTACCCGGAGAAGAGCCTGGAGGTGTTCATCCAGGTGCTGCCCTACGCCGAGAAGACGCTCACCGACAAGCTGCGCGAGTTCCTCGACCAGGCCGAGACCATGCACGGCGTCGGTTTCGCGGCGCTGTTCGCCACCACGCTGCTGGCCTTCGGCACGGTCGAGGAAACGTTCAACAAGATCTGGAACGTGTCGCGGCGGCGGCCCATCCGCTACCGCATGCTCACCTTCTTCCTGCTGCTGTTCTGGGGGCCGCTGCTCATCGGCGTGACCTTTTCGAGCCTGCTGCTGCTGCGCCAGAGCCCGGCGCTCAGGGAGCTGGCGCGCGGATCGGTCCTGCTCCACATCGCGCCCTTCCTGGCCACGGTGGTGGGCCTCACGCTGCTCTATTGGCTGGTGCCCTCGACGCGGGTGCGGTTCCGCGCCGCGCTGGCCGGCGGCCTCTTCGGCGCGCTGCTGCTCGAGCTGCTGCGCCTGTCCTTCGGCTACTACGTGGAGATCTTCCGCGGCGTCAGCACGGTCTACGGCAGCTCGGCCTTCGTGCTGCTGTTCATGATCTCGATCGAGCTGACCTGGATCATCGTGCTCCTGGGGAGCGAGACCGCCTACACGGCGCAGCACTTCAGCCTGCTCAACCGCGGCCTGCACAGCCATCCGCCGGTCGCCGCGCGCTGGGTGGGGGTCGCCGCGCTCGCCTTCCTCGCCGCCCATCCGGCCGCGCAGCCGAGCAGCCGCGGCCGCTCGCGCCGGGCGGTGGACCGCCAGGCCGGACCGCCGCGCCCCAAGCGCCGGGCGCATCAGCCGCGGCTCCCGCGGAAGGTGCGGCAGCCGCCGCCGCCGACCAGCGACGATCTCGCGGCGCACCTGAGCCTCACGGCGCGCGACCTGGAGCGCGCCCTTCATCCCCTGCTCGGCCACCACCTGGTCAGGGTGACCGCCGAGCGCGGCTACGTCCTGGCGCGCGACCCGGCGCAGATCCCGGTCGAGGAGGTGCTGGAAGCCTACGAGCACCGCTCCCGCCGCAGCGTCGAGCACACGGGTCCGCTCCTCCGCGCCCGTCTGGAGCACTGGATCGCCGCCATCGCCGCCGCCCGCGCCAGCCGCCTCGGCTCCCTGACCCTGGCCGACCTGATCCGCCCGGCGGGAGCGGAACCGCCGCCGGTCACCCCGGAGCCGGCCCGGGAGCTGATGGCGGTCGAGGCGCCGGCAGCTACGACAGCCGCCAGAGGAGGCGCCGGCCAATGACCGAGAGCCCACCCGACATCGTGATCGTCGACCAGAGGCTTGACTCCTCGGAGCTCGCCCGGCTGGTCGCTCTCTTCTTCGGCGACATGGTCAAGTATGTGGTCGACGTCGACCGCCGCATGGCTGCCGTGGGGGGGCAGCTCCATGCGGATGCCGAACAGCTCCTCCTGGCAGCGGGGAGTCAGCAGGCCAGCCTTTGGGGAGCCAACTACTACCCCGGCAGGGATCAGGAGGACTGCATCGAGTACACCGCCCTGATCAACATCCGTCCTGCCCACGGCAACCGGAGCATGCTCATCGCCGACCCGGCAATCCGCCAGCGCGTCCGCGAGATCACCTTCGCGCTCATCGGCAGGGGCGAGGTCCTGGGATGACGCAGCATGCCTCGCTCTCCCCTGAACGCTGGGCGGCCTTCAGCCTCGACCAGCAGATCCTGATGATCGGCAACGAGATGAACCGGGCGGCGCGGCTCCTGCGTCCGGCGGACCGCTCCAGCCTGGCGCTGGCCTATGAGCGGGTGCTCCGCCTGGTGGACCTGACCGTCGAGGTGCAGGGCCGTCCGACCCTGCGGCGCGAGCTCCTGCGTTGGCGGGACCTGGTTGCCGAACTCTACGTTCGTCCCGACCACGATTCCGCTGCGCACGCTGCCGCGTTTCGGATCCTGCTTCAGCTCACTCCCGAAGCCGCGCGGCAGATCCCCTACGTGCTCGGCAGCAAGGCGTAAGGGCCTCCCGCCCTCTGCGGACGGGGTCCGAACGCCCGGTTTCTGACCCGAGGTTGCCGCGCCAACCTGGCGCGGGTACAATACGCGCTCTCTCGTGGGGCAGTAGCTCAGCTGGGAGAGCACCACGTTCGCAACGTGGGGGTCGAGGGTTCGAATCCCTTCTGCTCCACCATCCGCTTCACCCGCCGCCCATCGCCCCGCCAGTCGTTCCGCGGCCGGGCCTCAGCGCCCGCCCGCGGGCAGCAGGCTCCTGCCGTCCAGGCGCTCGGTCGGCGCCACGCCGTAGAAGGCGAGGATGGTCGGCATCACGTCGCCCATCCTGGCGTTGGCGGCGCTGGCGGCGTCGAGCTTGAAGTTGCTGAACAGGATCCCCTTGACCAGCGGCGGGTAGACCGAGCAGTGGTCGCCGGACCAGATCTGGTCGTTGGGCTCGACGATGCTCTTGCCGATGCCGCCCAGGCTGTCCTGCCAGCCGACGCGGTAGCCCTCGCTGTTGGAGGGGATGAGGTCGGGGATGAGCTCGGGGTCGTAGGTGCCGTAGGCCTCGTCGCGGGTGAAGACGTGCGCCACCGGATGGTCGCCGGTGGCGGGATCGACGTAGGACTCCAGGCCGGTGCGGATGGCCGTGGTCACCTGCCGGTAGTCCTGGCCCGGCTTGACGATCCCCTTGGCCTCGCGGCCGGCGAGGTTGATGTAGATCTGCCCCAGGCCGAGCGCGTAGGCCTTGGTCTTCGACCAATCGACGTTGACGAAGAAATCGCCCTGGCCGAAGAGGTCCTCGAGATTCATCCGCTTGGTGTCCTCGCCGGTCAGCGTCATGAAGCCGTTCTCGGCCAGCCAGGTGTTGTAGTTCATGCCGCGGCGGAACGAGGCGAAGCCGTGGTCCGAGACGACCATCAGCGCCGCGCCGGGCGGCATCCTGGCCATCGTTTCGCCGACGATGTCGTCCATCTGCTGATAGGCCTGCAGCACCGACGGCCCCCAGCGCTTCGCCCCCTCGGCGGTATAGAGCGGATGCTTGGGGTCGAGGAAGCGGAACATCATGTGCTGCACCCGGTCGGTGAACTCGAAGTAGTGCACCAGCACGTCCCAATCGCTGTCGGCGAGCAGGCCGCGCAGGATCTGGCGGTCCTTGTCGACCGTCTGCCGCACGTCCTCCAGGAAGACCTGCTCGTCCGAGGTGCCGTCGGTGAGCGACCAGGTATCGATCATCCAGCCGATGGTCTTGAACAGGCCGAAGCGGCCGGTCAGATCGCCGACGAACGACGACGGCGCGGTGATCGCGAACCCGGGCGGCAGGTGCTCCGGATCGAACTGGATCGGCGACAGGTAGACGCGCAGCTCGGGCGAGACCGAGAGCACGCGGAACTTGCCGATGCCGTGCACCTTGATGAGCGAATTGAAAGGAAAGACGAACCGCACCCAGCGGCTCCACTCTCCGGGCTTCAGGGTGAGGTCCTGCCCCGACTCCTGGATGCGCACGCTGGCGCGGTCGGCGGCGACGGTGAAGCGCAGCGGGATCTTGATGAAATCGCCGTGCGACGGGAACAGGTCGTTGGGGATCTCCTTGATCTCGGTATCGATCACCCCCTTGTTGTCGGGCAGCTCGACCACCTCGACCTTGAAGTCGCCGCCCCCCTTGGGGGTGAAGAACAGCTCGGAGGTGAAGTAGAACGGCTTGCCGATGCGCTTCGACAGGTCGGGGGTGCCCAGGCCGCTCAGCAGCTCGCCGTGCTCGAAGTCCTTGGGCGGAAACGTCACCGGCACCCGCATCACCCGCACGCGCTTGCCGCTCCTGCCGAGCACCGCCCAGAAGGTGTCGCCGCGCTGGCGGTTGAACGCCACCGGGCGCTGCTTCGGCAGCAGGCGGTCGGCGGCCCAGCCGGCGGCGATGCCGCCCGCCAGGGCGACCACCGCGGCGGCCGCCGGCCCCACCCAGGCGCG
>JASLEW010000381.1 GCA_030150965.1 Thermoanaerobaculia bacterium
GGCCGCCGCCCGCGCGGCACGGTGGCGCCCGGCGCGAAGGGATCGGAGCCGTTGAACAGCACCCCCGACCAGGCGTCGGCCACCGGCGCCTGCGGCTGCTGCGGCAAGGTCACCGCCGGCGCCCCCTGCTGCGGTCCGCCCATCCCGGCCGCCTGGCGGCGCGGCTGGGCCAGCAGGCTGCCGCCGGTGATGAGGCCCGCCGCCTGCGGCCGCGCGGGCATCACCATGCCCCGCGGCTGCAGGAGGCTCCCGGGAGTCTGACGGGTCAGGCCGAAGACGACGCCGGCGCCGCCCACGGCGAGCAGCGACAGGCCGGCGGTGCACGCGGCCCGCAGGCGCCGCGGGCGCCCGGGGGCGGCACCCGCACGGGAGGGGGTGGATTGGGGCGGATGAGGCGATGCTTCAGCCATGGCGGTACCCTCCAAGCCCGGTCGGTGACGGAACGGTGTCGCCCGAGGCTCTCCGGCCCCCGCGCCCTGTCGCGCGGGGTAGCGGGTGCCTTGGCGAACCGGACAGCTCTCTCCACTGCATGACAGACCTCAACGATGGTCGAAGGATACAACAGATGCAAAGCACAATCAAGATGTAGCGATGCGTTTGCAGAAAAATGCAGAAGAGGTAGCCGGGATAGCTCAAGAACGTCACTTAAAGTGCTCAAATCTTGACGTGGGTTGGAACTACGGCAGCCCGCACGCCAGCGCCTGCGGGCTTGGCCTTCGTGGAGGGGTGGACGGTGGACCGGGAGGGGTCCGGCGGCGAGCACGGGCGATCGTCTCGTGCGCGCCGCCGGAGGAGAGGTCAGTGGCCGCGGTGGTGCGTGGGCTTGCCGCCGGTCTCGACCGGCGGCTTCAGGATCGACTCCAGGTTCTGGGTGGCCGCCGCGGTGAACAGGTAGCGGGTCCAGACCGTCTGGTGCAGCGCCGCACGCGCGGCTTCCAGGTTGGCAGCCTCCGCGGCATCGGCGCCATGAGCGCCGTCGGCGCCATGAGCGGCATCGGCGGTATCGGCGGCATCGGCGGCAGGGCCCGCCGACTCGGGGACGAACATCGCCGTCGCCAGGTTGGCCTCCGGGATCTCGCCGCCGAACCGGAGGTTGATCGCGTCGATGAAGGCGTTGGCCACGTAGGCGTAGCCGAACGCCGTCGGATGCACGCCGTCGTAGGAGAAGACGCCGCCGGTCAGGAACGAGGCGCTGAACGGGATGCCGCCCACCTCGATGCCGGTGGTGGCCAGCTGGTTGAGCAGCGCGTTCATGTCCACGTAGGCGGCACCCACCTGGTTGGCGGCCGCCGCGATGATGCTGTTGAACTGCTCGACCTGCGCGTCGATGGTCGCCGCGTCCGCCGCCAGCAGCACGTCGGATGCGGGCAGCGGCAGGCCGGTGCCGCCCGCGGCCTGCGGGATGCCGAGCCCCTTGGCGAGATCGGCGGTGGCCGACAGCAGCACGTGGTCGCCGGGTCCGAGCAGCCCCTTGGGGCCGATCAGCGGCACCGGGTTGCCGTTGATGATGACCGGCTGGTTGGTGTCCGGATTGACCAGCACCGGCGGCACGGTGGTGACGAAGGGGATCGAGGTGACGTTGGGGATGTTGGCGATCGCCATCTTGGCGCCGGTCTGGGCGATGGCGCCGACGATGGTCTGATAGTCGGTCTGGAAGGTGGCCACCGGCGTCAGCAGGTTGATGTTGCCGGAGGTCGCCGCGCCCAGCGCGTCGTTGTTGCCGATCCACAGGGTCACGAAGGTCGGCTTGGCGCCCACCACCTCCTCGATCTGCGTGCCCAGGCCGCGCAGGATGAGGTCGTGCAGGCCGGGCTTGAAGGGCGGGATCTGGGTGTCGCTCTTGACCGTCAGCATGGTGCCCACGGTCTCGCCCGGCACCGCGAGGTCGTTGTACAGCCCCGGGAAGTTGAGGTTCTCGGGCGAGCCCTGGCCGGGGGTCGGCAGGATGATGGTCGGGAACAGCCCCCGGAGGGTCAGGATGCCGGGGATGCCCGGCGGCGACACCAGCGGCAGCTCGAAGGTGGTGACGCCGGCCTGGGCAGCGATGATCGCCGGGTAGCTGCGCTTCTGCGACACGTCGATCAGGCTGCCGCTCATGAAGCCGGCGGTCAGGCTGTCGCCCGCCGCCACGTAGTTGGAGAAGTTGGCGCTGCCGGTGTCGACGGCCAGCGCCGCTCCCGGCAGCAGCAGGACGAGCGCCAGGAGGCTGACCAGGGTTCTTGCGCGGTTCATAGGCGGTTTCTCCTCGCGGTGCTCACGGATGGAAGCCAAGGGTCACGCTGACGAGCAGGGCGTTGGTGCGATAGGTGCCGTAGAACGGACCGAGCGGGTCGTCGCTGAAGGTCACGTTGCGGGTGCGGTCGGCGAAGAAGAGGTACATGACGCCGAGGTCGGCGGAGAGCTTGGCGCCGCTCCAGCCGAGGCCGGCGGTGATGCCGTTGCGGTTGGCGTCGGGCAGCAGCGGGTTGACCGTCTGCTCGGGCTGGGGCGACTGGTCGAAGACGTAGCCCAGGCGCCACTTCCACATCGGGCTGGAGGCCCACTCGAGGCCGCCGCGCACCGCGTAGGAGTCCTTCCAGCGCTCGATGATGGTGCTGCTCGGCAGCTGGCCGTTGGGGAAGTCGAGCGGCACGGTGTCGAAGTGGCTCCAGCCGAACCAGTTGCCATCGACCTCCAGGGTCAGCGACGGCATCGGCTTCCAGGCGATGCCCAGGCCCGCCTGCGCCGGGTACTTGATCTCGGTCTTGGCGGGGATCGGGGTGTTGAACGGCAGGCTGGCGCCGATGATGCCGTCGAGCACCGGGTTGCCGGTCGGGGTCTGGGTGAGCTGGGCGTTGCCGGTGTAGTTGACGTTGATCTGGCTGCGGTAGGAGGCGCCCACCGACCAGTTGTCGGCCTTGTACATCAGGCCGATGTCGCCGCCGTACCCGGCGTTGTAGTCGCCCTTGAGCTTGACCTTGGCGGCGTTGACGACGGTGAAGTCGAACGGGTCCTCGGCCGGGATGTAGCGGTCCAGCTCGACGTTCGAGACCCGGGCGATGAAGCCGATGCCGATGCCGAAATGCGGGCTCATCTGCCAGGCGATCGACGGGTTGATGTCGAAGGCGTGCAGCTCGGCCTTGGTGGAGAGGAAGCGGCCGGAGAAGGTGCCCGGATTGTTCCACTGGGTGGTGAGGCCGAACGGGGTCTCGATGCCCAGGCCGATCTTCCACTCCGGGGTGAGCGGCTGCACCCAGTAGAGGTGCGGCGGGAAGGCCTGCAGCCGCTTCTGCGTGCCGGTCGCGCCGTCGCCGGGGAACGGGTTGGCGCCGGCGAAGCTGGCGCGCGTCTCGGTGATATAGGTGGCGCCCACGGCACCGGCCGCCTTGTCGAAGAAGGCCATGCCGCCGACGTTGTAGAAGATGACGGACGGGTCGTCCGATTGGGCGACGACCGCGTCGGCCATGCCCGTCGCCTTGGCGCTCTGCTCGTAGATGCTGAATCCCGCGGCAAACAGCGGCCGCGCCGGGGCCGCGGCGACGGTCGCGCACAACGCGCCGGCGGCCAATGCCTTCCAGATCAAAGCTCCTCGCCTCCGCATCCCTTGGATCCTCCTTGCGAACGGTTCAGTTGACGGCATCTCCTCCCCGCAGCCGGAGGGTGATGGACGACCCTGGGGTGAGAGCTGGCCGGGGGTGGTTGTCGCGCGCGACTTGCGGCTCGGCGCTTTTCTGCTTGAACGTTAGTCGCAAGTGCCTGGTGTGTCAACGGTGAGACACCTCGGGGCACGCCCGGCCGCCGCCGCCGCCGAGGGCCCGGCACGAAAGGCCCCAGCCTTCCTGAGCTTGCTGCTAGAGTAGGCCGCCGGAGGTGCCGCGATGGAGTCGGAGAACCTGGCCCGAGAGGAGACCTTCGGGCGTCTCAAGGAGTACCTTGGGGAGCTTTTCGAAGAGCCTTTCCATGACCCGGAGAGCGACCACTTCTACGTGCGCTACGGCACCACGGTGCTGGAGATCTCGGTCGAGCCCTACGGGCCGGACGAGTCGATCGTGGTCATCATGTCCTACTGCGTGCAGGAGGTGGAGCTGGCCGAGGACCTGCTGCTCGGGCTGCTGGAGCTGAACCACCAGATCCCCTGCGGGTCGTTCTCCCTGGTCGGCAACGACATCTTCTTCTCCTACTCGCTCTTCGGCAGGAGCCTGGAGCCGCGCGACCTGCTGCGGGCGATCACCGCGGTGGCCACGGTCGCCGACGACTACGACGACCGGATCGTCGCCAAGTACGGCGGCCAGACCGCGCTCGAACGGATCCAGGACACCGGCGGGCGGCGGCGGCGGCAGGGGGTCGGCGAGGACTGAGCGGAGGGGGCCGGTCCACCAGGGCCGGCCTGCCGGAGGGGCGGCCCTATCCGTCGCGGCCGCCGCGCTCCCGGCCGCCGGCCTTGACCGCCTCGGCGGCCTCGCGGTCCAGCTCCTTGCGGCGCTCGGCCTCCCGCTTGTCGAACAGCTTCTTGCCCTGGGCCAGAGCGATCTCGACCTTGATCCAGTTGCCCTTGAGGTACATCGCGAGCGGCACCACGGTGTGCCCCTTGAGCAGGGCGCGGCCGAAGAGGCGCTCGATCTGGCGCTTCTGCAGCAGCAGGCGCCGCGGGCGGTCCGGCAGGTGGTTCTCGCGGTTGCCGTGGCTGTAGGGGCTGATGTGGGCGCCGACCAGGAACGCCTGGCCGCCGGCGATCTCGACGAAGCTGTCCTTGAGCTGCACCTTGCCGTTGCGCACCGCCTTCACCTCGGTCCCCTTGAGCTGGATGCCCGCCTCCATCGTCTCCAGGATGTGGTAGTCGTGGTGGGCGCGGCGGTTGCTGGCCACGCTGCGCACGGCCTCGGCGGCGCCGCGGGGCGCGGCGGAGCGGCCGGCGCCGCGCGGAGGCTGGGGCCTGGTGGGGGTCATGGGAGGGAGTCTACCCCGCTCCCCGTTGCGCCCGGGGGGCCGGGACCCGTGGTGCGGAAATGCCCCACCGAGGTGTTGCGGAAACGCCACACCCTGGGCGGAAGGGCTCGCGCGCGAGACTGCGAGGAGAGACTCAAACTCAGGCAGGGTAAGGGGTTGTCCCGATCGACAGGGGACTGGCATCGAGGCTGCAAATAGGGGGTGACCGGATTCTGACATCCAACACGAGCCGACCGAATGCCCATCCACCGCCCCGATCCCTTCCATCCCCTCTTTTCGCAAAAGACCATCGCCCGCCCGGTCGCGGTTTCCGGGGTGGGCATCCACACCGGCAAGACGGTCCACCTGGAGCTGCACCCGGCGCCCGAGGGCACCGGCGTCGTCTTCCGCCGCACGGACAGCGGCGGTGTCGAGATCCCGGCCCTGGCCAGCGAGGTGGCCTCGGTGGAGCTGGCGACCACCCTGGGACGCGACGACGTGACCATCTCGACCGTCGAGCACCTGCTCGCCGCCGTCCGCGCCTGCGACGTCGACAACCTGCGCATCGACCTCAACGGCCCCGAGGTGCCGATCCTGGACGGCTCGGCGCTCCCCTTCCTCCACCTGCTGGAGGCGGCAGGGGTGACCTGGCAGACCGCGCCGCGCCGGATCCTCGCGCTCACCGCGCCGGTCACCGTGGAGCTGAGCGGCAAGCGCATCCGCGCCTCCCCCTTCCCCGGGCTGCGGGTGAGCTACGCGATCGACTTCGCCGTGGCCTCCATCGGCCACCAGGAGGCCGACGTGGTGGTGAGCCGCGAGACCTTCGCCCGCGAGCTGGCGCCGGCCCGCACCTTCGCGCTGCTGGCGGAGGTCGAGTGGCTGCACCGGCGCGGGCTGGGGCTCGGGGGCGCGACCGACAACTGCATCGTCTTCGGCCCCGACGGCCCGACCAACACCAGCCTGCGCTTTGCCGACGAGCCGGTGCGCCACAAGGCGCTCGACGTGGTCGGCGACCTGGCGCTGGCCGGC
The DNA here is from genome assembly GCA_030150965.1 of Thermoanaerobaculia bacterium. Lineage (GTDB taxonomy): Bacteria > Acidobacteriota > Thermoanaerobaculia > Multivoradales > UBA5704 > JASLEW01. Next base: position 5,935 of record JASLEW010000381.1, read on the forward strand.
GGCCCGATCTGGGCCCACGTCGAGGTGGAGCGCGGCGGGCACCAGGTGCACTTCGCGCTGCTTCAGGCGTTGCGCGAGCGTCCCTCCTGCTGGACCTGGATGGAGGGCTGCAGCGACTGGCAGCAGCCGCAGGAGGTGGACCGCCCGTCCACCCGGCCGCAGCGGGGGGGGCGGCCGGCGGCCGGGCTGGGGTAGCACTGGCGCCGCTGGCGCCGCTGGCGCCGAGAGTGCCGGGGGCGCCGGGCGGTCTACGGCACTTTTCGGCAACCTGCTAGACTCGCGCCGTTGATGCGCGCGACGCTGGCGCTCCTTATCGCTCTGGCTTTTGCCTCGCAGGCCCGTGCCCAGGCGAGGCTTACCGATTTCCAGGTGTCCTTGGACGGCGGCCAAGTGCTCGCCAGCCTGACCCTCGGCCACGCGTTCGACCACCGCTTCGCCGCCCGGGTCGACAGCGGCCTGCCGACCACCATCCTCTACCGCTTCGAGCTGGACCTCGACCGCCGCAACTGGTGGGACCCGCGGCTGCGCTCGGCCACCCTGGAGATCCAGGCAGTCTACGATGCCGTCGCCCGCACCTACACCGTCAACTTCCGGCTCGACGACAAGCTGATCGAGACCCGGACGCTGCACGACCGCAGGGCGCTCGAGGCGGCGATGACCCACATCGAACGGCTGCCGGTCTTCAGCCTCAACGGCATCCACGAGCGCCGGCGCCTGCTGCTGCGGGCGCGGGCCGAGCTGGGCAGCCGCAACGTCCTGTCGTTCATCCCCGTGCTCATCACCACCGAGTGGGTGGAATCGGACAAGTTCCGGCCGCCGCAGCCCGGCGGCTGACCCCCTGCCTGCCATGAGCCTGCGCGCGCGGCTGCGGAGCTATCGCAAGGACCTGCGGGTCCTCCTGGGCGGCCTGGTGGTGCTGCTGCTGCTGTTCACCACCTCGTTCTATCTCTTCCTGCGCGACCGCGACCTGCCGGCATTCCTGGTCACCAACCGGGTGCTGCTGTTCGTCCTCTGGTACGCCAACGTCGTCCTCATCCTGGTCGTCCTCTTCGTCCTGCTGCGCAACCTGTTCAAGGTGCTGGTCGAGCGCCGCCACCGCCTGCTCGGCTCCACCTTCAAGTTCAAGCTGGTCGCCACCTACATCGGGCTGTCGCTGATCCCGGTGCTGGTGCTCTTCGCCATCGCCACCGAGCTGCTCCAGGGGTCGATCGAGCGCTGGTTCAACACCCCGCTGCGGCCGGTGCTGGAGCGCGGCAGCGCCGTCGCCCAGGCGCTCTACGACCGCATCGAGCAGCAGAACCTGCTCGACGCCGAGCGGGTGCTGCACGAGACCGCCGGGCTCGATCCGCGGACCCCCGCCGAGCGGCGGCGCCTCGAAGCGCTGCTCGCCGAGATGCACCTCGACGTGCTCTCGGTCTACGAGGGGAGCGATTTCGCCCAGGGGGCGGTCAACTCCAGCTCCGGCCTCAAGGACCTCCCCGAGCCCCGCCGCGCCTTCCTGGAGGAGGCCGCCGCCGAGGGCGAGGCGACCGCGATCGACAGCCCGCCCGGCGGCCAGGGGATGGTGGTCTACGCCGCGGTGGCGGCGGGGCACGCCGCCGGCGAGGGCGCCGCCGC
>JASLEW010000432.1 GCA_030150965.1 Thermoanaerobaculia bacterium
CCTCGCCGGCGGCGCCGGGCGAGGAGAACGGCGAGGACCGCCATGGTCAGGACTTGCGAAGCGGCGGCCAGGGGGACTCTGCGCACGGCGCCGCCATGCTACGCCGGGGGGCGGCGGCCGGCAAGGTATACTCGCCGCCCATGCTGCCAGCCCTGAGCTTCTCCCAGGTGCGCCGGCGCTTCGGCCGGCTCGCGGTGCTCGCCGGCGTGTCCGGCGAGGTGCGGGCGGGAGAGGCGCTGCTGGTGACCGGCCGCAACGGCTCGGGCAAGAGCACCCTGCTGCGCTGCCTGGCCGGGCTGCTGCTGCCCGACGCCGGGACGATCGAGTACCGCGAGGACGGGCGCACGCTCGACATCGCGGAGCGCCGCCGCGCCGTCGGCATGGTGGCGCCCGACCTGGCGTTCTACGGCGAGCTGACGGCGGCGGAGAACCTCGCCTTCTTCTCCCGGCTGCGCGGCGGCGAGCAGGGGCGCGGCGCGGCGCTGCTCGCGCGGCTCGGCCTGCCCGCCGACCGGCCGGCCGCGGCGCTCTCGTCGGGCATGCGGCAGCGGCTGCGCTGGGCCTGGGCGCTGCTCCATCGGCCGCGCCTGCTGCTGCTCGACGAGCCGTTCCAGAACCTCGACGCCGCGGGCCTCGCCGTCACCCACGAGCTCCTCGCCGAGCATCTCTCGCCGCGCCCGACGGCGGCGGCGGTGAGCGGGGTGAGCGGGGTGAGCGGGGTGGGCGCGGTGGGTGCGGTGGCCCGGGAGGCCCGGGGGGCCTGCGGAGGCACCGGCGGCGCGGCACCGGGCCTGGCGGTGATCGCCAACCCCGTCCCCGTGGAGGTCGGCCGTGTGGCGGCGAGCCTCGATCTGGGCGGCTGAGGCGGCGGCGGTCTTCGCCAAGGAGTGGCGCTGCGAGCTGCGCACCCGCTACGCCCTCAACACCCTGGCGCTGTTCGCCGTCAACACCCTGGTGGTGGTGAGCGCCAGCCTCGGCCCGCTGGGCGCCGCGGGCGCCGGGCCGGGCCGCGCCGGCGGCGAGGCGCTGCCGGTGCTGCTGTGGCTGATCCTGCTCTTCGCCGCCGCCGCCGGCCTGCCGCGCTCCTTCGTGCACGAGGAGGAGACCGGGACGGCCACCGCCCTGCGGCTCGCCGCCACCCCCTCGGCGCTCTTCTCCGGCAAGCTCGCCTACGCCGTGACCCTGCTCGCGGCGCTCGAAGCGCTGGTGGCGCCGCTCTACCTGGTGGTGATGAACCTGGAGGTGGCGCGGCCCGGGCTCCTGCTCGCCACCCTGGCGGCCGGCGGCTTCGGTCTCGCCGCCGGCAGCACCCTGGTGGCGGCGATCATCGCCCAGGCGCGCGGCCGCGGGACGCTGTTCGCGGTGCTGTCGTTCCCGGTGCTCCTGCCGCTGCTGCTGCTGGCGGTCGAGCTGACGCGCGGCGCCCTCGCCGGCAACCCGCCGGGAGTGGCGCTCACCCAGCTTCTGCTCTATGATGGGGCGGTCACGACCGCCGGCTTGATGCTGTTCCCCGTTGTGTGGAACCCCTGAGGAACCCATGAGAAGAGCCATCGCCTCCTGGATCCTGTGGGCGTGGATCGCGGCCACCATCTATGGCGCCTTCGAGTACGCGCCGCTGGCGGCGAAGTTCATCGGCCAGTCGAGCCGCATCCTCTTCTTCCACGTGCCGATGGCGTGGACGTCGTTCGTGGCCTTCGCCGCGGCCGGCGTCTGGAGCCTGCTCTACCTGTTCGCCGGGCGCGCCCCCCGGCAGCCGCGGCGCGACCGCGCGGCGCGCGCCGCGATCGAGATCGGCCTGCTGTTCGGCGTCCTGGCGACGGTCACCGGCGCGGTCTGGGCGCGCATCATGTGGGGCGCCTGGTGGAACTGGGATCCGCGCCAGACCTCGATCGTCATGGCGCTGATCTTCAACGGCGCCTACCTGGCGCTGCGCGACGCGGTGGAGGACGGCGAAAAGCGGGCGCGCCTGGCGGCGGCCTACGCGGCGCTGGGCCTGGTGGTGACGCCGTTCTTCTTCTTCGTCGTGCCGCGCATCACCTACTCGCTCCATCCCGACGCGGTGATCAACACCCGCGGCAAGGTGGAGATGGAGCCGCGGATGCTGCTGGTGCTGCTGGCCGGTTCTGCCGGGTTCACGGCACTCTTCTTCTGGATGCACAATCTCAGGACGCGCCTGCTGGCGCTGGCCGACCGGACGGAGCCGGGCGCGGCGCCGGCGCTGGTCGGGGCACCGGCGCCGACGAGCCCAAGGGCTCCGCAGCCGCCGCCGGCGTCCGCGGACCCGGACGGCGAGGAGCTTTCATCATGGCGGTGAGCGGTGGCATCGAGTGGGTGATGCTGGTCAATCTCATCATCTGGACCGGCCTCTTCCTCTATCTGCGGCGCCTGGACCGCAAGCTGCGCCTGCTGGAGGATCGGGCGGGCGAGAGGGGATCATGAAAAAGAACGGCCGTCTCTACCTCCTCGGCGGGCTGCTGCTGCTGGCCTTCGCCGGCTTCTCGCTGACCTCCTTCCGCGAGACGCTCACCCCTTACGTGAGCTACCAGCAGGCGCGCGAGGCCAACCGCATGGTGCAGGTGGCCGGGGCGCTCGAAAAGGGCACCTCGGCCTACGCGGCGGCCGACAGCGCGCTGCTCTTCACCCTGCTCGACCAGAAGACCCACGACAAGGTGCGGGTGCGCTACCACGGGCTGCGCCCGGCCAACTTCGACGACGCCATCAGCATCGTCGCCATCGGCCGCTACGACGCGGGGGCGAAGGAGTTCGCCGCCAACAAGCTCCTGGTCAAGTGCCCGAGCAAGTACCAGGGAGCCGAGGTCGAGAAGACCTACAGCTAGCGTTGGATCCGAGCAGGGGCGGGCGGCGCGCGGCGCGCCGGCGCGCCCGGGAGACCGGCCGATGATCGATTATGTGACGCATCTCTATCTGCCCGGTGCGCTCGCGCTGTGGTGCGCCCTGGCCTTCGCGCTGTCGTGCCTGTGGGGCTACTCGCTGGTGCTGCGCGGCGACGCGGCGGCGATGAGCTTCGCCCGCCGCTCCTACGCCTTCTTCGCCGTCGCCATCGGCCTCGCGGCGCTGCTGCTCATCCTGCTGCTCACCCTGCGCGATTTCCGCATCGACTACGTCTACCGCTACTCCGGCCTGGACCTGTCGATGCGCTACCAGTTCGCCTCGTTCTGGGCCGGCCAGCAGGGCAGCTTCATGATCTGGCTGGTGTGGGCGACGCTGCTCGGGCTGCTGCTGCAGCGCACCGCCGGCCGCAACGAGCCGGCGGTGATGGGCATCTACCTGCTCACCCTGCTCGGGCTGGTCTTCATCCTGGTGCGGCAGAACCCGTTCGCCATGCGGGTCGACGCGCCGCTCGACGGCCAGGGCCTCAATCCGCTGCTCCAGGACGACTGGATGGTCATCCATCCGCCGATCATGTTCATCGGCTTCGCCGCCTCGGCGATCCCGTTCTCCTTCGCCATGGCGGCGCTGTGGACGCGGCGTTTCGACGACTGGGCGGCGCGCGCCTTCCCCTGGGCGCTGGGCGGCTTCCTGGTGCTCGGCACCGCCATCCTGATGGGCGGCTACTGGGCCTACAAGACCCTGGGCTGGGGCGGCTACTGGGGCTGGGACCCGGTCGAGAACGCCTCGTTCGTCCCCTGGCTGTTCGGCACCGTGCTCATCCACGGCCTGCACCTCGAACGCACCCGCGGGCGCTACCGGCGCGCCAACTACGTGCTCGCCACGCTGACCTTCCTGTCGGTGCTCTACGGCACCTTCCTCACCCGCTCGGGCGTCCTCGCCGACTTCTCGGTGCACAGCTTCGTCGACCTCGGCCTCTCGGGATGGCTGGTGGGGATCCTGGGGTTCTTCCTGCTCCTCGCGGGGCTCCTGCTGGCCACCCGGCTGCGCCAGGTGCCGACGCGGCCCAACGAGGACCCGCTGCTCGCGCGCGGCACCTTCCTGGTGCTGGCGACGATCACCCTGACCGTCGCCGCGCTGGTCATCCTGGTCGGCACGTCGGCGCCGCTCCTCACCCGGGTCACCGCGACGCCGGGGCAGGTCGGGCCGTCGTTCTACAACCGGGTGAACCTGCCGATCGCGCTGCTCGTCGCCTTCCTGCTGGCGCTCGTCCCCTACCTGACCTGGCGCGGCGAGACGCCGCGGTCGCTGGCCAGGAAGCTCCTGTGGCCCGGCCTCTTCGCCGTGGCGCTGACCGCCGGGGCGGTGGCCTGGCGGGTCAGCCAGCCGCTGCACGTGCTGTTCGTGCTGCTCGCCGCCCTGGCCCTGGGCAGCAACGTGCAGAAGACGGTGGACAAGGCGCGCGCCGGCGGCCTGGCGGGCGCCGGCGGCTACCTCGCCCACGTCGGCGTCGGCATCATCCTGCTCGGCATCCTGGCCTCCTCGGGCTACGACCAGAGCGCCAAGGTGACGCTGGTCCAGGGGGTGCCGCAGAAGGTGGACGGCATGACGCTGACCTTCGTGCGCTACCTGCCGCGCCAGGGGCGCGAGCGCGAGCGCATGGAGGTGGCGGTGGCGCGCGGCAACGAGCGGTTCCGGGTCTATCCCAAGCTGTTCGTCAACCGCCGCACCCAGCAGCTGATGGTCAACCCCGACATCCGCACCTACCCCTTCCTCGACCTCTACGTGTCGCCGATCGAGTACGACCCGGGCAACCCGCGGCTGGAGCTGGGCCAGGGCGAGACCGGCACGGTGGGCGGCGCCCGGGTGCGCTTCGTGCGCTTCGACCTGGAGGCGCAGGGCAATGCCCTGGCGGCGATGCAGGCCGGCCGGCCGATCACCATCGGCGCCTGGCTGGAGGTGACGCAGAACGGCCGGCAGGAGAGCGTGCGCCCGATCTACCGGCTCGATCCGGCGGACGGCCGCGTCGAGACGCCTGCCCTGGCGCTGCCCGGCGGCGGCGCGGTGCGGGTCGCCGGCATCAACGCCTCGTCGCGCAAGGTGCTGCTCGACCTCGGCGGCCTCGCCAACCCCGGCAAGCTGTCGCTCGACGTTACCCGCAAGCCGCTCATCTCGCTGGTCTGGGGCGGCCTCTACGTGGTGCTGGCGGGCGGCATCCTGGCGACGGTGAACCGGCTCGTGCAGGTGCGCAAGCTGGCGGCGCTCGGCAAGGCTTAGGACGGCCGGCGTACGGCCGTCGCCGGCCGCCGCCGCGGAGCGGCCGGGGGCCGGACCCCACCGCCGGGGCCAGAAGCGGGGCCGGGCCGCCGCCGCGGACCGCC
>JASLEW010000467.1 GCA_030150965.1 Thermoanaerobaculia bacterium
AAGCGCCGGCGGCCGGATCGGCCCAAGTGCCTCCAGGGAGGCCATCTATGCTAAGATTTCTGCTCCAACCATGCCAGCGTGCGGCGTAGTCCAGGTGCTGTTTCCGCAACGTGCTTGCTGGTGTGCAGCAGCAGCGCCGTCCGGCCGCGGGCCCTCAGCCCGGGCCGGTGCCGGGTCCCACGGCTAGGGCTCCGGCCCGCGGCGCCTTGCCGGGAGGAAGGCCTATGATGTCGTCCCATCGTCCTCCGTCCGTTCTCCGGCGGCCCCGCGCTCGGCGCGGCACCCGTGCCGCCCGCGGCCCACGCGGTTTCCGCGGAACGTGGATCCGGCTGCTGGCCGGCCTGACGCTCGCCGCCGGCCCGCTGCTGTCGGCAGGGGCGGCCCACGCCGGCAGCACCGGCAGCACCAACCTGCTGATGCCCCAGGGGGCCGGCGCCGAGTCGCAGGACGGAGACTTCATCAGCTCGGACGTCAAGAGCACCGGCTGCACCGGCTGCACCCTGACGCCGCTCGACACCCTCTACCGCTACTACATCGAGGTGCCCGCGGGCCTTTCGCGCCTGCGCGTCCAGATCTTCGATGCCGACGTGGGTGCCGACGGCACCAACGAGCAGTATGCCCAGCGCGACCGCACGCGCAACGCCAACGACACCTTCGGCGCCAAGGCCAAGTACACCCTGTTCAACCCCGCCGGCACGCAGGTGGCCACCCAGACCTGCGGCAGCACCTCCACGGCCTTCTGCATGGACGACATGTGGGTGAGCCTCTACGACACCTCGACCACGCCCATCCCGAATGGGCAGTGGCTGCTGGAAGTCGACATGAGCTCCGCCGTCAACAGCACGACGGGCACCAACGACATCAACGCCTTCGGCATCCAGGCCGACACCGGCGCGCAGGGTACCGGCACCGAGCTTCCCGTCTTCTACCTGGCGCACAACCAGATCGGCGAGAACCTGCCCTCGGCGGGGGCCACCACGGCCGCCACCAAGACCTACAGCTTCTATCCCTACATCACCTCCGGCTGCTCGTTCATCGAGAACGATTTCGACTACGACCTCGACAACGGCACCGCCGGCCAGAACGTCGGCAGCATCGCCTTCACCAGCCGCAGCGGCAATTTCACCAAGACGATCGCCGCCAGCGCGCTGTCGCAGAACGACGTCTGGGCCAGCAACACGGTGAGCGGCTTCACCTCCAACTCGGATTCGACCGACTACGGCATCTGGTCGATGGCAGCATCGATCAGCAACTACACCAACACCGTCGGCCTCAACGGCAACTACGCCAACATCTACCTGGGCACCTACGCCTCGACCGCCGCCTCGACCACCGCGCCGGCCAACAACAACCCGACGCCCAACACCTTCCGCGTCTATTTCCCCAACAGCAGCGACGGCGGCGCGCCGGTCAAGCCCTACGTGGAGCAGGAGGCGCGCTACGTGTTCGCCGGCGGCGCCGGCGGCCCGAACCCGCCGGTGGTGGGCTCGACGACCCTCATCCAGGTGAGCGTGCAGGTGGTCAATCCGACCGCCGAGGCAATCACCTTCTCGACCACCAACCTGGTGAAGACCCGCGTGCCGGGCGCCGGCGCCACCTACGGCGGCAGCGCCACCGCCTCGCAGGGGGCGGCGTCGATCACCGCGCCAGCGGTCAACGGCACCGGCGCCATCACCTGGAACCCCGGCACGGTCGCCGCCTCCAGCACCGCGCTGCTCACCTACCTGGTCAAGGTCACCCCCACCACCGCCGGCCAGAACATCCCGGTGGTCGGCACCGTGGCCTCGGGCAACGGCACCACCGCCACCTTCGAGGACGAGACCGGCAACTTCACCCTGACCTTCGGCCCGCTCTGCGAGATCTCGGCCACCCAGGGCGTCATCAGCGCCGCCGAGGTCGCCGACCTGCACGTGCGCGCGGGCGGACCGGGCACGGCGGGCGTGATCGTCGAGTGGCAGACGCCGGCCGAGATCGCCACCGCCGGCTTCGACCTCTACCGCATCGATCCGGCCGACGGCTCCCGGCACAAGGTCAACCGCGCCCTGGTGGCCGCCCTGCCGGGGGCGCCCCAGGGCGCCACCTACCGGCTGGTGGACGCCGAGGCCTCGCCGGCCGCCGGCCAGGTCCTCCACTACGAGCTGGTGGAGACCGAGACCAACGGCGGTCACCGCCGCTTCCCGCTGCTGGCCCAGGTGGAGCCCGCCGCGGCCCTCTCCGAGCCGGCCGGCGCGGCCGGCCCGGCCACCCTGCAGGCGGCCGGCGTCGAGCGTGCCGCCCATGCCGACCCCGCCTGGGAGCAGCGCCTGGCGGCGGCCCGCGCCACCCCCGCCACCCCCGCCGAAGGCGCCGAAGGCGCCGCTGGCGCCGCTGGCCCCGCTGGCCCCGCTGGGCCCGCTGGCCCGAACGACGCCGGGCGACCCGGCGGCGGCCTGAATACGGCAACGGCGCCGCCGGTCGGCGCCTCGTCGCCGCTGTTCAAGATCGGCGTGCGCCAGGACGGCATCTACCGCATCGACCCGGCGGCGATCGGCCCGGTGTGGAGCGGCGGCCCGGGCGGCGGCGGCGTCGGCACCGAGGCCACCAAGAAGGCGCCCAACAACCTGGTCATCACCAACCAGGGGCAGCCGGTGGCCTGGACCACCGACGCGACCGGCGCGGTCCTCTTCTACGGCCAGGCCAGCCGCAGCATCTACACGCTCGACAACGTCTACTGGCTGAGCCTCGGTCCGCCGGTCAACATGGGCGCCACCCCCGGCGGCACCCCGACCGCGAGCGGCAACGCCAGCGCCAGCTTCACCGCCGCCGCGCATGCCCGGCAGGAGGCCTTCGCCGGCACGGCGCTGCCGCTCGATCCCGAGTCCGACTACTGGTATTGGGGGTTCACCAGCGCCGGCGACCCGACCAACGGGACGCAGTCCTTCTCCGTCGCCACGCCCAACGTCAACGCCGGCGGCGGCCAGCTGACCCTCCATCTCCAGGGCGCCACCGCCAGCCAGCACCACCTCCAGGTGAGCCTCAACGGCACGCCGCTCGGCGACACCACCTGGTCGGGCATCGCGCCGCAGACCGCCGCGTTCGCCGTCGGGAGCTGGAACGCGGCAGGCCCCAACACGGTCACCCTCACCAGCGTCCTCGATCCGGGGGTCAGCGCGAGCATCGAGTACCTGCAGAGCATCGACGCCGCCTACGAGGGGGCGTTCACCGCGGCCGGCGACAGCCTCGCCTTCACCGGCTCGGGCAACTCGCTGGTGACCGTCTCCGGCTTCTCCGGCTCGAACATCCACGTCTTCGACCTCACCAACCCGCTCCATCCCAGGCTGGTGCAGGGGGCGCGGATCGACAGCCTGCCGGCGTCGGGGGGCAAGCCGGCGACCGCCCGGGTGACGCTGGTGCCGCAGACGCCCACCACGCCGTACCTCGCGGTCGGCCCGGGGGCGCTGCTGACGCCGGCGTGGATCCAGGCCGCCGGCAACAGCGGCCTGGCCGAGCGGCCGGGCGGCGCCGACTACCTGGTGATCACCACCAAGGACCTGCTGCCGGCGGCCGGGGCGCTGGCCGGGCTGCGGGCGGCGCAGGGCCTGCGCACCGCCGTGGTCGACGTCGCCGACGTGATGGACGAGTTCAACCAGGGGCTCGCGAGCCCGCACGCCATCACCTCGTTCCTCGCCTACGTGAGCAAGCGCTGGAACCCGGTGCCGCGCTACGTGGTGCTGGCCGGCGACGGCAGCTTCGACTATCGCAACTTCCTCGGCTTCGGCAACAACCTGGTGCCGCCTCTCATGGTGAGCACCGACTCCGGCCTCTACTCCTCCGACGGCCAGCTCGCCGACGTCGACGGCGACGGCCTCGCGGACTTCGCCATCGGCCGCCTGCCGGTGGCCAGCAACGCCGAGCTGCAGGCCTACGTCCAGAAGCTCGCGGCCTGGGAGACCACGGCGGGCAGCGGCTGGGTGAACCAGGCGCTGATGCTCTCCGACGTGCCCAGCCCCGACGACGGCGTCACCGACTACGCCGCCGACAGCCTGGCGATCGCCTCGAACCTGCAGACCGGTTACGTGCCGCAGCAGATCGCCCTCACCTCCGACAACCTGGCCGCCGCCCGGGCGGCGCTCTTCGGCGGCCTCGCGGCCGGCGCCGGGCTGGTCAACTACTTCGGCCATGCCGGCCTCGACCGGCTGTCGCCGTTCAGCCTGCTGACCTCGAGCGACGCCACGGCGCTCGCCAACGGGCCGCGCCTGCCGGTGATGGCGGCCCTGACCTGCAATGTCAACCGCTTCGACGTGCCGGGCTTCTCGTCGCTGGGCGAGCTGCTGGCGCGGCAGCCGGGCGGCGGCGCCATCGCCATCTGGAGCGCCAGCGGCGCCTCGGTGCATCCCGAGGGCAAGGCCCTGGCGCAGGACTTCTACTCGGCGCTCGGCAGCCCGGCCAGCGTGCGGCTGGGCGACGCCATGCGCCAGGCGCTGTCGCGCTACGCCGCCTCCGGCGGCCTCGGCGAGACGCTCGCGCTCTACACGCTGTTGGGCGATCCGGCGCTGCTGCTCAAGCCGGTGACGCCGGCACCGCCGGCGGGCGGGCCGTCGTCGACGGTCCTGGAGTAGCCCCGCTTCCTCCCGCCCCTGCCGCCGCCGCCGCCGCCGCTTGCCCGGACGGCGGAGGCGGGCGGGCGCCGGCGCGCGGCTTGGCGGGCGCCTTCTCAGCCGGCCTCGCCGCCGCCGCCGGGAGCCTGCCGGGCGTCCACCTCGGCGAGCAGGCGCCTGGGCGCGACGGTGCGGTAGGCGTCGGCGACCAGCTCGGCGACCTCCTGCCAATCGACCGGCACGTCCAGCCAGACGCCGAGCCAGCCGCGGTGCCCCACGTAGGGCGGCACGAAGAACCGCCCCGGGGCGGCGGCCACCAGCGCCTCCTGTGCCCCGTCCGGGGCGGCGCACCATAACGCCACGCGCTCGTCGTGGTGGTGGTCGGCGAACATCACGAACGTCCGCTTGCCCTCCACGAACCAGGTGGGCTCGCCGTGGCTGAGCCGTTCGCTCGCCGCCGGCAACGCCAGGCAGAGGCGGCGCAGGCGGTCCAGGGGGGTGGCCGTGGGCATGGGAGGATTCTGCCATGGGGCCGGCGCGGCGCGACCTCGGCTCCGCGCGCGGGCGGCGGCCGGCGGGCCGGGCAGCCACCCCGGTGTTGGTTCCTCGGCGCGAGCGGCGCCCGGAGGGCCGATGGCGGGCGGCGTGACCGGCGGGAGCGGAGCCGGCCGGCGAGCGGCGGGATAGAGTAGCCGGCAGGTCCGCGAGCCCGCGCATGTCTTCCAAAGAGCCGTCAGAGAGCCACCCGGCCGCCCCCGCGGCCGGCGGCGGCGCCAGCGTCCTGGCGCCGGCCACGGCGGCGGAGTCCACGGGATCCGGCGGCGCCGGCGGGGAGCGCGCACTCCTTGCCGGCGGCGGCATCGGCGCGATGGGCGATATCGGCGGCATCGGCGATGTCGGCGGCATTGGCGGCATTGGCGGCATTGGCGGCGTCGGCGCCATGGGCGGCCTCGCCGGCCTGGGCGCGGCGCTCATGGCCTGGGCGGCCTGGTTCGTGGCGCGGTCGTCGTTCGTGATCGGCGGGCGGCGGGTGTTCTGCCTGGTCGACGACGCGATGATCTCGATGACCTATGCCCGCAACCTGGCCGAGGGGCATGGGCTGAGCTGGGCGCGATTCGGGGCGCCGGTCGAGGGTTTCACCCATCCGCTGTGGACCGCGCTGATGGTGCCGGTGAACCTCCTGCCCCTGCCGCTCGACCGGCGGGCGCTGGTGATGCAGGCCGCCTCGCTCGCCCTGCTGCTGCTCCACCTGGTGCTGGTGCGGCGGCTGATGCTGCGGCACTTCAGCCGCCCGGGCGCCGCGCACTGGCTGCCGGCGTGCGTGCTGACCGCCTTCTACTACCCGCTCGACTACTGGGCGCTGATGGGGATGGAGGCCGGGCTCCAGGCGGTGCTGACCACGGCGCTGGTGCTGCTGGCCCTCGACGTCGTGCACCTGCGGCGCGACCGGCAGGTGGCGCTGTGGGGCGTCGGGGCGCTCGCCCTGCTGCTGCGCCTGGACATGGCGCCGCTGGTGGCCGCGGCGCTGCTCTACAGCCTGGTGCCGGAGGGGCCGGGAGCCGCGGGGAGCCCGGGAGCCGGGCGGAGCGCGGCAGCGTCCGGGGACGAGGCGGCCCCGGG
>JASLEW010000475.1 GCA_030150965.1 Thermoanaerobaculia bacterium
CAGCGCCGGCGCCGCGGGCCCCGGCTCCAGCGCCAGCGCCGCCTCCGCCACGGCGACCCTGGCCGGCTGCCCCCGCTCCGCCGGCCCACTCTCCGCCACGGCGACCCTGGCCGGCGCCCCCGGCTCCGCGAGCCAGCCGTCCTCGGGCAGCAGCTCGCCGACGTAGAGCAGGCAGCGCGGCCCGGCCTCCTCCACCATGACCCGCTGCCGTGCCGCGGGCAGCCTGCGGTCCAGGATCAGCGGCGCCCCGCCCGACAGGAGGACGCCGAGCAGGCTCGCGACGAGCGCGGGGCAGCGCGGCCCGCTCACCGCCACGACCTCTCCCGGGCCGCTGCCGGCCTGCCGCGCGGCGGCGGCGATCTGGCGCGCCCAGGCCCCCATCCGGGCGTAGGTCCAGTGCTCGTCCCGGAAGCACAGGGCGGTCGCCTCGGGGCTTCGGCGCTCGCGGTCGAGGAGCAGCCGCGCCACCGGCGGGCAGTCCGGTTGCGCCAGGCTGGCACCGGGGTCGGCGAGCACCGCCCTGGCCGCGGTGGTCAGCAGCGACAGGTGGTCCACCGGCTCGTCCGGCCGGGCGACCGCCTGCTCCAGCAGCAGCGCGAGCTGCGCCAGCAGATCGGCCATGCGCGCCGCGTCGAAGAGAGCGGCGTTGAAGACCAGGTCGATGCGCACGCCCGCCTCGGCCTCGGAGACGTAGAAGGTCGCATCGAGCTTCGACGGCACCTCGGCCAGGGTCAGCATGTGGAGCGCCAGATCCGGCAGGGCCAGCTCCGGCTCCCGCGCGAACATGTTGAACATCACCTGGAACAGCGGGGTGCGGGAGAGATCGCGGCGCAGGCGCAGGCGGGCGAGGACCGCCTCGAAGGGCACGCCCTGGTGCGCGTAGGCCTCCAGCGTCACCGTGCGCACCCGCGCCGCCAGCTCGCCGAAGCTCGGCCGGCCGGAGGTGTCGGTGCGCAGCACCAGGGTGTTGAGGAAACATCCGATCAGCCCCTCGGTCTCCATCCACTGGCGGCCGGCCACCGGTGCGCCCACCGCCACGTCGTGCTCGCCGCTGTGCCGCCCGACGAGCGCCTGCGCCGCGGCGAGCAGGGTCATGAAGAGCGTCACGTTGCGCTCGCGGCCGAAGCTCCTGAGCCGCGCGGTCAGCTCCGGCGGCAGCACGAGCTGCCGCCGCCCGCCGCGGAAGGTCTGCACGGCGGGGCGGGGACGGTCGGGCGGCAGCTCGGCCAGGGAGACCTCGCCGCCCAGCCTCGACTCCCAGTAGGCCAGCTCCTCCTCCTGTCCGGCCTGCAGCCAGCGGCGCTGCCAGATCGCGAAGTCGGCGTATTGGATGGGCAGCGCCGGCAGCCGGGGGCGCCGCCCGGTCACCAGCGCCGTGTACAGCTCCCCCAGCTCGCGGGTCAGGATCGCCAGCGACCAGGCGTCGGCGATGGCGTGGTGGAGGTTGAGCAGGAACCGGTGACGCCGCTCGGTCAGCCGCACGAGGAGCCACGCGCAGAGCGGGCCGCGCTCCAGATCGAACCGCCAGGCCACGTGCTCGCGCGCCAGGCGGCCGGCCGCCGCGGCGCGCGCCGGCTCGGGCAGCCGCGAGAGGTCGACCAGCGGCAGCTGGACCGGGGCGGGCGGCGCGATCCGCTGGCACGGGAAGCCGTCGTCCTGAGGCGGGACGGCGAAGGTGGTGCGCAGCGACTCGTGCCGACCCACCACGCCGGTCAAGGCCGCGGCCAGCGCCGCGGCATGCAGAGTGCCCGCGAGCTCGAGCTGCGCCGGCAGGTTGTAGGCCGCCTCTCCGGGACTCAAGCGCTCCAGGAACCAGAGGCGCTCCTGGGCGACCGACAGCGGCAGCGCCGCAGGATCGGCCGGCCGCGGCGCGCCGAGCGGCGGCAGGACGCCCGCCCGCGGGCCGGCTCCCGGGCCGGAATCCGCGGCGCTCCCGCCGCCGGCCCGCCGGTGCTGCTCGATGAGGTGGGCCAGCTCGCCCAGCCGCGGCACCTCGAACACGGTGCGCAGCGGCAGCTCGACGCCGAGGCCGCTGCGCAGCCGCGCCACGAGCTGCGCGGCGAGCAGGGAGTCGCCGCCGAGGTCGAAGAAGTCGTCGCCAGCGCTCACCCTCTCGACCTTGAGCACGTCGCGGAAGTGGCCGGCCAGCAGCTCCTCCAGCGGGCTGGCCGGCGGCAGGTCCAGGTCGGGATCCGGCGCGCCCGCCCGAGGAGCGGGCAGGGCGTTGCGGTCGATCTTGCCGTTGGGCGTGAGCGGAAAGGCCGCGAGCAGCACGAAGTCGGCCGGCACCATGTACGCCGGCAGCGCCTCGCCCAGGAAGGCCCGCAGCTCCGCCGCCGTGGGTGCGGCCCCGGGAGCCGGCACCAGGTGAGCGGTCAAGCGGCGGTTTCCCGCTGGGCCGAGGGGCGCGGTGACCAGCGCCTCCCGCACCGCCGGATGGCGCACCAGCGCCGCCTCGATCTCGCCCAGCTCGATGCGGAAGCCGCCCACCTTGACCTGGAAGTCCTCGCGGCCCAGGAACTCGATGGTGCCGTCCGGCAGGTAACGGCCGAGGTCGCCGGTGCGGTAGAGCCGTTCGCCGCTGCCGGGCGCCGGCACGAACGAGAGGGCGGTCTTCTCCGGATCGCCCCAGTAGCCGCGCGCCAGGCCGATGCCGCCGATGTGGAGCTGACCCGGCACCCACACCGGCCGCGGCGAGAGCGCCGCATCGAGGACGTGGAACGTCTGGTTGCGCATCGGCCGGCCGTAGGGAATGCTGCTGCACCCGGCCCGCACCTCGTCGATGGGGTGCCAGATCGACCAGATCGAAGCCTCCGTGGCCCCTCCCAGGCTCATCACCGTGGCGTCCGCGGCCAGCCCGCGGATCCGCCGCGGCAGGCGCGGGGAGATGCGGTCGCCGGAGAGCAGCACCAGGCGCAGGGAGGCGGCGCGGGCAGCGACGTCGGCGCCGCCGGCGACATCGGCGGCATCGGCGACGTTGGCGAGGTTGGCGGCACTGTCGGCAGCGGCATCGGCGGCATCGGCGACGTGGGCGGCATTGGCGACGTTAGCGGCACTGGCGGCGGCATCGGCGACGTCGGCAACGTTGGCGGCCTTGGCGGGAGCGCCGGCATCGGCGAAGTCGGCGAGCATCTCCATGAGGGCCGGCACCGTGTTCCAGACGCTCACCGCGTGGCACGCGATCAGCTCCGCCCAGTGCTCGGGCTCGCGGCTGCGCGCCGCCGCCGGCAGGACCACCGCGCCGCCCGCGGCGAGCAGGCCGAACACGTCGTAGACCGAGAGGTCGAAAGAGAGCGAGGAGAGGGCGAGGACGCGGTCGGCCGGCCCGACGCCGAAGCGCTCGTTGACGTCGGCGATGGTGTTGCCGGCCCCCAGGTGGTCGATCATCACCCCCTTGGGGCTGCCGGTCGAGCCCGAGGTGTAGATCACGTAGGCGAGGTCGCGCGGTCCCTGCACCGGCGGCAGCGGGCGCTCATCGCCCGCGCCGGCGGCGGCGTCCACCTCGGCGGCGCCGCCCGCCTCGGCGCCCGCGCCGCGGGCGGCGGCCGC
>JASLEW010000483.1 GCA_030150965.1 Thermoanaerobaculia bacterium
CGGCCCTCCTGGCCACCCCCGCCGAGGCCGAGCGCCTGGCGGCTGCCGGCCGGTACGGCGAGGCCGTCCACCTGCTGCTGCTCGCGGTCATCGGCCAGATCGCCGAGCGCTCCCGCCGCCAGCCGCCGCCGGCGCAGACCAGCCGCGAGCTGATCCAGCTCCTGCCGTTGCGCACCGAGGCCCGGGCCGCCTTCGCCGGCCTGGTCCGCGACGCCGAGCGCGGCCACTTCGGCGGCATCCCCGCCGGCCGCGAGGATTACGAGGTCAACCTGCGGCGCTTCCTGGCCCTCGCCGGCAGGCCGGCGGCATGAGCCCGGCGGCGCGGCCGGCCGAGTCCCCGGGGGGGTTCGCGCCCCGGGCCCCGCTCTGGCTCGCGGCGGTGGTGGCCGGCTCGCTCCTCTTCGCGCTGCTGCTGTCCGCCGGCGGCGGCCTCCCCGGCCGCGCGGTGGCGGCGCCCAGCACCTTCAGCTGGAGCGCCCTGGGACACCGCGCGCTGGCCGAGCTGCTGCGCGCCTCGGGGCTGGGGGTCGCGGCCCGCCAGTCGCGGGACGGCCGCGGCCTGGGTCCCGACCGGCCGCTGGTGCTCGCCGAGCCCGACCCGGCGCGCCTCGGCGACGGCCCGGCCCCGGCCCTGGCCGGCTATCCCTCTTCCCCCTCCAGCCCCTCCAGCCCCTCTGCTCCCCCTGCTCCCCCTGCTCCCTTTGACGGTGCCGGCCGCTCCGACAGCCTGCGCGAGCTGGTGCAGGAGGCGCAGGCCCGCGACGCGTCGCTGGTCGTGGTGCTGCCGAAGTGGCAGGGCCGGCCGCTGCCCGGGCACCCGGGCTGGGTCGGGCCGCTGGCGCTGCGGCCGCCCGGCGAGGCGCAGCGGGTGCTCCAGGCGCTGGCGCTCGCGCCCTGGCCGGACGTGGCCGTGGTGCGGCGCGCGCACCCGGCGTGCCGCGACGCCGAGCGGGACACCCCGGTCGAGGTGGCGCTCGCGCCGGCGCAGCTGCTGGTGCCGGGCGCCGGCGTGCCCGACGGCGCCCTGGAGCCGATCGTCCGCTGCGGCGACGGCCTGCTGATCGCGCGCGGCTCGAACGCCCACCACGAGACCGTGGTCATCGCCGACCCCGACCTGCTCAACAACCAGGGGCTGGGCAGGGCCGGCCACGCCGCCCTGATCCACGATCTGCTGGCGCACCGCCTGCGCGCCCGCGGCGTCGTCTTCGACGAGACGCTGCACGGCTTCCGGCGCGGCCCCGGCCTGCTCGACCTGGCGCTCGCCCCGCCGCTGCTGCCGGCGACGCTCGCCACCCTGCTGCTGCTCGCCCTCGCCGTGTGGAGCGGCGCCGCGCGCTTCGGCAAGCCGCTGCCCGCCGCGGCCGGCGCCGCCACCGGCAAGGAGGTGCTGATCGCCAACACCGCCGATCTGCTCACCGCGGGCGGCCACGCCGCCGACAGCCTGGCGCGCTACTATCAGATGACGCTGCGCGCCGTGGCCGCCGCCTCGTTCCTGCCGCCGGACCTGCCGGAGGCCGACCTGCTGGTCCGGTTGGAGGAGCTGGGCGCCGCGCGCGGGGTGGGCCGCCGCCTGGCCGCGCTCGCCCGCGGGGTCCGCGATGTCCGCGACGAGCGCGACCTGCCCGCCGCGGCGCCGGCCGCGGCGCGGCGCGCGGCGGCGATGGCCCGCCAGCTCTACCTCTGGCGCATGGAGATGACCGATGGCCGCCGCCGGCATCCGTGACCTGGGACAGGCGCTGCGCGAGCGCATCGGCCAGGTGCTGGTCGGGCAGGACGAGGCGCTCCACCTGCTGCTCGTCGCCCTGATCGCCGAGGGGCACATCCTGCTCGAAGGGGTGCCGGGCACCGGCAAGACGCTCCTCGCGCGCTGCTTCGCCGCCTGCCTGCAGCTGGAGTTCCGGCGCATCCAGTTCACCCCCGACCTGATGCCGGGCGATCTCCTGGGCATCAACCTGTTCAACTTCCAGAGCAATGCCTTCACCCTCACCAAGGGGCCGATCTTCACCGAGTTCCTGCTCGCCGACGAGATCAACCGCACGCCGCCCAAGACCCAGGCGGCGCTGCTCGAGGCGATGCAGGAGCGCACGGTGACGATCGACGGCACCACCCACCCGCTGTCGCCGGGCTTCATGGTGGTGGCGACGCAGAACCCGATCGAGCAGGAGGGCACCTATCCGCTGCCCGAGGCCCAGCTCGACCGCTTCCTGTTCAAGCTCCTGATCGGCTATCCGGACCGCGACCAGGAGCTGCGCATGGTGCAGACCCACGGCCATCACACGGCGATGCCGGAGGTGTCGCGCTTCGGCCTCGCCCCGGTGTGCGACCTGCGCCACCTCGGCCTGGTGCGCCAGGCGGTCGCCGGGCTCCGCCTCGCCGACGAGATGGCCGCCTACATCGTGACGCTGGTGCGTGCCACCCGCGGCCACCCGGCGCTGCGCTACGGCGCGAGCCCGCGCTCCGCCAACATGCTCGCCGCGGCGGCGCGGGCGGCCGCGGTCCTCGACGGCCGCGAGTTCGTCATCCCCGACGACGTCAAGGCGCTGTGGAAGCCGCTCATGCGCCACCGCGTGGTGCTCGCCCCCAGCGCCGAGATCGACGGCCTGTCGACCGATCAGGTGCTGGACCAGGTCCTGCTCCAGACCGCGGCGCCGCGCTGAGCCGGCGCCGCGGCCGCTCCGCGAGGCCCACGATCCGCCCCCCGCCGCCGGCCGGCCGCCCATGCGCCCCACCCGCAAAGCCCTGCTCCTCGCCGCCTGCGGCCTGCCGGTCGCCCTGCTGCCGGTGGTCGCCGAGCCGCGCCTCTGGGTGCTCTGGCCGGCCTTCCTCTGCGCCCTGGCGCTGGCGCTCGGGCTGGACGCGCAGCTCGCGCCGCGCCCCGCCCAGGTCGATGCCACGCTCGACATGCCGGCCCTGCTGCCGGTCGGCGAACCGGCCGAGGCGCGACTGGCGCTGCGCATCGAGGTGCCGCGGGCGGTGGCGGTCACCGTGGCGGTGGACCTCTCGGAGCGGCTGGCCGCCCAGCCGTGGCAGCGGGTGGTGGCGCCCCCCGCGGGCGTCGTCGTCCGCCTGCCGCTCGCGCCGACGCGGCGCGGCCGGGTCGCCGTCGACAGCGTGTGGCTGCGGCTGGCCGGGCCGCTCGGCCTGGTCGACCGCACCGTGACGCTGCCGTTCTCGCGCCAGGCGGCGGTGGTGCCCAACACGCTGCCGGTGCGCACCGCCGCCCTCCGCCTCGCCACCGACCGCGACTTCCGCGCCGGGCTGAAGATCGAGCGCTACGCCGGCGACGGCACGGAGTTCGACTCGCTCAAGGAGTTCGCCGCGGGCGACGACCCGCGCGCCATCGACTGGAAGGCGTCGGCGCACCACCGGCGCCTGGTCGCCCGCCAGCACCGCGCCGAGCGCAACCACCAGATCGTCCTGGCGGTCGACACCGGCCGGCTGATGTGCGAGCCGCTCCAGGGCATCCCCAAGGTGGACCACGCGGTGACCGCGGCGCTGCTGCTCGCCTATCTCTCGCTGCGCGCCGGCGACCGCGTCGCCCTGGCGGGCTTCGGCGCCACCCTCGGCCTGTGGATGGAGCCGCGCGGCGGCATGGCGGCCTTCCAGCAGATCACCCGCCTGGCCAGCCGCATCGACTACTCGCCCGACGAGACCAACTTCACCCTGGGGCTGTCGGCGCTCTCCCAGCGCCTCAACCGGCGCTCGCTCGCCGTCGTGCTGACCGATTTCGCCGACACCGTGACCGCCGAGCTGATGCTCGACAATCTCGGGCGGCTCGCCGCGCGCCACGTGGTGGTCTTCGTGGCGCTCCAGGACCCGGGGCTCGCCGCCGCCGCCGCCCAGCCCCCGACGGGGCCGCGGCAGCTCAACCGGGCGGTGGTGGCGGCCACGCTGCTGCGCGACCGCGAGCTGGTGCTGCGGCAGCTCGCCCGGCGCGGCATCTTCGCCATCGATGCAGCGCCGGCCGAGCTGCATCCGCGGCTGATCAACGCCTATCTCGAGATCAAGCGCCGCGAGCGCATATGATCGTGCCGATGCAGTCCGGGCGCGGCGTCGAGCTGAGGTCGTCGCAGTTCCGCCGGGAGCGCGAGGGCGCCTGGCGCGAGCTGGAGCGGCTGGTGGACCGCGCCGAGGAGCACGGCCTGCGGCACCTCTCCGCCGCGGAGCTGCAGCAGCTGCCGTCGCTCTACCGCGGCGCGGTCGGCTCGCTGTCGGTGGCGCGCGCCATCAGCCTGGACCGGAGCCTCCTCGACTACCTGACCGCCCTGGTCTGCCGCGCCCACCTCGCGGTCTACAGCACCAAGCAGCGCGCCGGGGAGGCGCTGGCCGCCTTCTTCACCCGGCGGCTGCCGCGCGCCGTGCGCCGCCACCTGCCCTACGTAGCTGCCGCCTGGGCGCTGCTGCTGCTCGGCGTCCTGGCCGGCTACTGCCTGACCCGCGCCGACTCCGACAGCTTCTACAACCTGGTGGACGACAACCTGGCGCACGGCCGCACGCCCGCGGCCTCGACCGCGGAGCTGCGCGCCGCGCTCTACGACCGCCAGGGGGGGTGGTCCTCGCTGCTGCCGCTCTTTGCCAGCCTCCTGTTCGCCAACAACGCGCGCGTCGGCCTGCTCTGCTTCGGTCTCGGCTTCGCCGCCGGCGCGCCGGCCGCCTTCCTGCTCTTCACCAACGGGCTGACCCTGGGCGCGCTGGCGGCGCTCTACGCCTCGCGCGGGCTCGGCTTCGAGTTCTGGGCCTGGGTCCTGCCGCACGGGGTCACCGAGCTGGGCGCCGTCTGCCTGTGCGGCGCCGCCGGCCTGGCGATCGGCGGCGCGCTGCTCTTCCCCGGGCGCCAGACGCGCCTGGCGGCCGTCGCGCGGCGCGGCCGGGAGGCGTCGCTGCTGGTCCTGGGCGCGGCCTTCATGCTGCTCGCCGCCGGGCTGATCGAGGGCATCTTCCGCCAGCTGGTGCAGGACGTCCTGCTGCGCTCCCTGGTGGCGCTCGGCTCGCTGCTCTTCTGGCTGTGGTACTTCCTCTTCGCCGGCGAGGGCGGCGGGGCCGCCGGCGGCGAGGGCGCCGAACGCGGCGGGGACGATGAGCCGGCACGGATCCGCTGAGCCCGTCCGCGTCCACCAGATGCAGACGCCGGAGGGGATCGCCCTGCCGTTCGTCGTGGCGCCGGTCGGCGAGCGCCTGGGGGCCCTGACGATCGATCTGGCGATCATCCTGGGCGGCACCATCGCGGTCTGGCTGGCCGGCATCCTGCTCGCCGCGGGCGGCGCCAGGGGGTATGGGCTGGCCCTCGCGGTCCTCGCCAGCTTCCTGCTGCGCAGCGCCTACTTCGCGCTCTGCGAGGTCAACTGGGGCGGCCGGACGGTCGGCAAGCGGGTGACCGGCCTGCGGGTGATCGCGCGCGACGGCGGCCCGCTCGACGCCGGCGCCCTCCTCGCCCGCAACCTGACCCGCGAGGTCGAGCTCTTCCTGCCGCTCACCGTGCTCCTCGCCGGTCCCTCCCTGTGGCCCGATCTCGCCGGCTGGCAGCTCACCCTGGCGACGCTCTGGGTGTTCGCCTTCGCTTTCCTGCCGCTGTTCAACGCCGACCGCCTGCGCTGCGGCGACATCGTCGCCGGCACCCTGGTCGTCCGCCTGCCCGCCGCGGTGCTGCTCTCCGACCTCGCCGCCCGGCCAGGCCGCGCCGAAGGCGGGCGGCGGGCCGGCGAGG
>JASLEW010000492.1 GCA_030150965.1 Thermoanaerobaculia bacterium
GGGACGCCGCCGCCGGAGCCGGCGCGCAGCCCGTGCGGCCCGTGCGGCCCGTGCAGCCCGTGCAGGCTGCCGCTGCCGCTCCGGCCATCCCGGCCGCGCCGGCTGGCGCGGCCAACCGCTTCGCCGCCTACCGGCAGGACGACACGGTGGCCGACGAGAGCGCGGCGGTGCGCCTCTGGCTGCTGCCGCAGCAGATCGCGGTCAGGGCCGGCGACCGTTTCCAGGTGGCGGTGCAGGTCTCGGCCGAGCGCCCGATCTCCCACCTGCCGCTGACCCTGACCTACGATCCTTCGCTGCTGGCCGTCGATACGGTGACGGCGGGCGAGTTCCTGGGACCGAGCGGCAAGGCGGAGATCCTGGCGGACTACAGCCACCCCGGCGAGGTGGTGATCGGCGCCAGCCGGCTGGGCGATCAATCGGGGGTGACTGGGGCCGGCACGCTGGTGCAGGTCACCTTCCGCGCGCTCACCGCCGGCTCGGCGCTGGTCGGCTTCACCGGCCAGCATGCCCTCGACGCGGCGCTGCACCCGGTGCTGCCGATCGCCGTGCATCCGGCGCACGTCGCGGTGAGCGGCGAGGGCGGAGGCGGGCGTGGCGGTGGCGGCGGCAAGCTGCCGCTCGAGCCGCGGCCGGAGGCCGTGCCGCCGCCCGCGCCGCCCACGTCGCCGAAACCGCCGGCCGCGAGCGGCGCCGCCGGGCCGGTGGACGGGTAGCGATGATGAGGTGGCGGGGCTGGCGGCGCTGGCTGGCACCGGAGCGCTGGCGGCGCTGGCGGCGATCATGGCAGTCGTTGCGGGCGTGGAGCGGCGGCACGCGGCGGCGTGACGGCGGCCTGGGGCCTTCGGCCGCCGGGCAGGCGGGTTACACCCTGGCCGAGCTGGTCATGGTGGCGGCCATCCTGGCGTCGCTGTCGCTGCTCGCCATGCCGGTGGTCAAGTACACCACCCAGCGCTCCAAGGAGATGGAGCTGCGCCAGGACCTGCGCGAGATGCGGGGGGCGATCGACGAGTACAAGCGCTACAGCGATCTCGGCCTGCTGCCGGTGGACCTCGGCACCGAGGGGTATCCCAAGGACCTGGCGTCGCTGGTCAAGGGCATCGCGCTGGTCGGCCAGGTGGACAAGAAGAAGAAGTTCCTGCGCCGCATCCCGGTCGATCCGCTGACCGGCAAGGCGGAGTGGGGCCTGCGCAGCTATCAGGACGAACCCGACGCCAAGGAGACCGGCGGCGAGGACGTGTAC
Organism: Thermoanaerobaculia bacterium; assembly: GCA_030150965.1. Classification (GTDB taxonomy): domain Bacteria; phylum Acidobacteriota; class Thermoanaerobaculia; order Multivoradales; family UBA5704; genus JASLEW01. The sequence goes on from JASLEW010000492.1 coordinate 1,241, forward strand.
GACGTCTACTCGCTGGCTTCGGGAGTCGGCCTCAACGGCATCGCTTACCGCGACTGGTGAGCGCCGGCGGAGCGGTGGAGATGGCAGAACGAAGAGCAGAGCGCGGTTTCACGCTGCTGGAGATGATCATCGTGGTGGCGATCATCGGCATCCTGGCGGCCATCGCGATGCCGCGCCTCAAGGACATGCCGCTGCGCGCCGACGAGGTGGTGCTGAAGAACAACCTGCACACCATCCGCGACGTGCTCGATCAGTACTACGGCGACAAGGGGCACTATCCGGCGGCGCTGGAGGACCTGGTCAAGGACGGCTACTTCCGCAGCGTGCCGATGGATCCGATCACCAAGAGCAACACCACCTGGGTGGTGGTGCGCGAGGAGGTCGATCCCGACCACCCGGCGCCGGTGGCCGACAACCCGGACAATCCGGACAACCTGCCGGGCATCGTCGACGTCCACTCCGGGGCCACGGGCACGTCGCTGCTCGGCAGCCCCTACGCGGAATGGTAGGCGTGGCGCCGGTGCGGCGGCGGCGGCGCGTTGCCGCGCCGGCCGCGGCGGGTTTCAGCATGGTGCTGCTGATCATGTCGATCACCGTGCTCAGCATCATGCTCGCCGCGGCGCTGCCGCGGTGGAGCGCGATGATCCAGCGCGACAAGGAGGAGGAGCTGATCGCGCGCGGCTGGCAGTACGTCGAGGCGATCCGCGTCTTCCAGAAGCGCTTCCAGCGCTATCCGACGACGCTCGACGAGCTGATCAAGGTGAAGCCGCGCTGCATCCGCCAGCTGTGGAAGGATCCGATGACCGACGACGGCCGTTTCGTGCCGATCTTCCTCGGCCAGGGCTCGCAGCTGACGCCGATCCCGGGGCTCGGCCAGCCCGGCCTCGGCACGACGCCGGGCCAGCCGCAGCCGGGAACGGGCCTCAACCCCGGCCAGCCGAACCCGCCGCCCGGCACCGCCCAGGACCCCAACAACCCGCAGGACCCGGCCAACCCGGTCCTCGCCGCGGGACCGATCGTCGGCGTGCACAGCCGCAGCACGCAGAAGTCGTTCCTGGTCTTCTTCGGTCACGAGCATTACAACGAGTGGGAGTTCCGCCTCGATCTGCTGACCCGGCCGCCGGTGCAGACGGCCGGCGCCAGGGTCCCCGGCGGCGGCATGGCGCTCAGCACCCGCTGGCTGGGCCGCCCGATCGAGAGCTTCGCGCCCACCGGCAGCGGCCTGCAGCCGAGCGCGCTGGGGCCGCCGGGGGGGACGGCCCCGCCGCCCCCCGGAGCGGCGCCGCCGGGCGTGGGCATCGGCGGCCGGCCTCAATGATCCTGCGGGTGCGGCGGCTGCCCGGCGGGCACGGCCTGCCGCTGCCGGCGGCTGCCTCGGCCGGCAGCTCGGGTTACGATCTGCGCGCGGCGATCGAGGCCGACCGGGTGCTGGCGCCGGGCGAGCGGCTGCTGGTGCCGACCGGCCTGGCGCTGGAGATCCCGCCCGGCTGGGAGGGTCAAGTGCGGCCGCGCAGCGGTCTCGCCCTGCGCCACGGCATCGCCATGGTGAACGCGCCCGGCACCATCGACAGCGACTACCGCGGCGAGGTGGGGGTGCTGCTGATCAACCTGGGCGACGCGCCCTTCACCCTGCGGCGCGGCGACCGCATCGCGCAGCTGGTGGTGGCGCGGGTCGAGCGCATCGAGTGGCAGGAGGTGGCGGCGCTGGCGGAGAGCGGGCGCGGCGACGGGGGCTTCGGCTCGACCGGGAGCTAGCGGCATGTTCTCGGACCGTGCCACGAGAGCGCCCCGGCTCATGCCCCGGATCCCGGCCGGTGGCGGCGGCGAGGACGGAGGAAGACCGATGCGCAGACGGATGCGGCGGCCGCTGGCCGCGGCCCTGACGCTCGCCCTGGCGGCGGCGGCGATGCTGGGGCTCGCCCTGCGGGCGGGCGCCAAGCCGTTCGACCCCAACGCCCCGAAGAAGCCGCCGCCGGCCGCCGGCCCCAAGCCGAAGGGCGGCCCGGCGGTGCCGAAGCTGGCGCGGCGGGTGGTGGTGGTGAGCCTCGACGGCGCGGCGATGGAGACCCTGCAGCAGCTGTGGCGCGACGACGAGCTGGACGAGGGCGGCTTCGCGCGCTTCTTCCGCGAGGGGCAGGTGGCGACGTTGCTGCCGGTCGATCCGACGCTGACCGCGCCGAACCATGCGAGCCTGGCGAGCGGCTATCCACCGAGCCGCACCGGCATCGCCGGCAACCACTTCCACCCGGCCGGCGCGCCGCCGTTCGCCGAGGTGAGCGGAGCCGCCGCCGCCAACGCCTGCGAGACGCTGTGGGAGGCGGCGCGGCGCCAGAAGCGCCTGGCCGCGGTGGTGGCCTGGCCCGGAGCCGACGGCGCCACGCCGCGGCGGCGGGCGGACCTCGGCTTCACCGCGCCGAGCAAGGCGGAGCGCGAGCCGCGGCTGGTGGAGCTCAGGCGCGCGGATTGGCATCCCGCCGGCAGCGGCGGCAGCGCGGCGCCGAAGCTGACGAGCAAGGCGCCGGTGCTGACCGCTCAGCTGGCGCTGGAAGGGCCGGACGCGCCGCCGCCGTTCACGCTCTACGCGATCGACCGCGGCGGCAAGGGGGCCAAGGGGGAGGAGGAGTACGACACCCTGGTGATGGCGTCGCCGGACGCGGCAGGCGCCAAGGCCGCGGCGGCCGAGCTGCGGCAGAGCGAGCCGCTCGCCGCCGGCGACTGGACGGAGCTGAGCTTTCCCGACCACGGCGGGCGCGGCATCGCCTACTTCAAGGTGCTGGCGATCGATCCGGCGCTGGAGACGGTGCGCCTCTACTTCAGCGGGACGTACCACCCCGACGTCTATCCCCGCGACCTGTCGCTCGCCGTGGCGGAGACCAACCTGTTCTGGCCCGGGATGCCCGACGACCGCCGGCTGGCGGCGGGCTGGGGCAAGGAGGACAGCGGGGACGCGATCGGCCTCGACACCTGGACCGAGCAGGCCGACCATCTTGCCGAGTTCCTGGGCGGCGTCATGCAGGTGATCGCGGCGCGCGACGACTGGCACCTGCTGCTCGGCTACCTGCCGATGATCGATCAGGCGGGGCACCGGCTGCTGCTCGCCGACCCGCATCAGGAGGGTTATTCCGACGCCCGCCGCGACGAGCTGGCGCGGGCGCGCCTCAAGGTCTGGCGGGCGGTGGACCGCGAGCTGCGCCTGCTGCTCGCGGCGCTCGACCTCGGCCGCACCACGGTGGTGGTGGTGAGCGACCACGGCATCGCGCCGGTGCATACGATGATCGATCTCAACGCCCTGCTGCGCGAGCGCGGCCTGCTGGCCATGG
>JASLEW010000529.1 GCA_030150965.1 Thermoanaerobaculia bacterium
CGAGATGGCCGAGCCGCACCAGCAGACCGCAGGAACCGACAGCGGCGGCAGCCGCCGCGACCGGCCGGCCGGCGATGCCGGCGCGCTGTTGTTGACGCTGTTGCTGACCGCCCTCGCCCTGGCGGCGAGCCTGGCCAGGCACAGCCCGCCGGCGCCGCGGCCGGCCGCCGCGCCGGCCGCGGAGTTCTCCGGCGGGCGGGCGCGCGAGGTGCTGCGGCAGCTGGTCGGCGACGGCCGGCCGCACCCGGTGGGCAGCGCCGCGGACGACGCGGTGCGCGGGCGCATCGTCGCCATCCTCGACGGGCTCGGCCTCCATCCGCACGTCGAGGAGGGCTTCGCCTGCCAGCGCGGCGGCGTCTGCGCGCAGGTCAAGAACGTGGTGGCGCAGCTCGACGGCCGCGAGCCGGGCCCGGTGGTGGCGCTCGCGGCGCACTACGACTCGGTGCCGGCGGGCCCCGGCGCCAGCGATGACCTGTCCGGCGTCGCCGCCATCCTGGAGATCGCCCGCGCCCTCAAGGCCGGCCCGCCGCCGCGGCACCCGGTGCTGCTGCTCATCGACGAGGGCGAGGAGGCGGGCCTCCTGGGCGCCCAGGCGTTCGAGGATACGGGTTCCGAGGCCGGCACGGTGCGGGCGGTGGTCAACCTCGAGGCGCGCGGCACCAACGGGCCGAGCTACATGTTCGAGACCAGCGGCGACAACGGCTGGCTGATCGACGCCTGGGCGCCGCGCGTGCCGCGGCCGGTCACCACCTCGCTCGCCGCCTACATCTACACGCTGCTGCCCAACGACACCGACCTCACCGTCTTCAAGCGCAGCCGGGTGAGCGGCCTCAACTTCGCCTTCATCGGCGGCGCCGCCAACTACCACACCCCCGGCGACAGCTTCGCCAACGCCTCGCCCGCGAGCCTCCAGCACCAGGGCGAGAACGCCTTGGCGGCGGTCACCGGCCTGGCCGAGGCCGACCTGGCGAACCCGCCGCGCGGCAGCCTGGTGTACTTCGACGTGCTGAGCCTGGGCATCGTGCGCTGGCCGGTGGGCTGGACGCTGCCCCTGGCGCTGGCCGCGCTGATCCTGGTGCTGGCCGCGACCATCGCGGGGATGCGCCGGCCGGTGCGGCCGGTGCGCGGCGGCGACCTGGCGCTCGGGCTCCTGGTGGTGCCGGTCAGCATCGTGCTCACCGCGCTGATCGCCTACGCCGTCGCCCTCGGCCTGACGGCGGCCGGCATCCTGGGCGTCCAGTGGCTGGCGCACCCGGGGCCGGCGGTCGCCGCCTTCTGGCTGCTGGGCCTCGCGGTCATGTCCGCCCTGGCGACGATGCTGGGGCGCGGCGGCGAGCCGCAGGGGCTATGGACGGGCGTGTGGCTGGACTGGGCGGTGCTCGGCGTGGTGCTGGCGGCGCTGGCGCCGGCGGTCAGCTACCTGTTCGTCGCGCCGGCCCTGGTGGCGGGCGTGTGCGGCGCCTTCCCCGGCATCTGGCGCGGGCGGTGGGGGGGGACGGCGGCGGTCGCCGTGCCGGGGCTGGCCGCCGCCCTGCTCTGGTTCGGCGTGCTGCCGTCCATCCACGAGGGCCTCGGCTCGCCGGCGCTGCCGATCGTCGCCGTGCTCGTCGCCATCCTGCTCACCCCCATGGCGCCGCTCGTCGCCTTCGGCGGCGCCCTCGGCCGGCGCCTCTGGCTGCCCGCACTGATCCTCTCCCTGGCGGCGGTGATGCTGGCGGTGATGGAGCCGCGCTACACCCCGGCCTCGCCGCAGCCGCTCACCTACACCTTCTACCAGGATGGCGACGCGGGCACGGCGCGCTGGGTGGTGTTCGGGGTGCCCGTGCCTCCGGCGGTGCTCCGCGCGGCGGCCTTCGAGCCGCCGGCCGCGCCCTTCCCCTGGGCGCCGCAGGCGCGGGCGCGCAGCGCGCCGGCAGCGGCGCTGGCCGGCGTGGCCGCGCCCGACCTGGAGATCCTGGAGAACGCGGTCAACGGCGGCAAGCGCCACCTGAAGCTGCGCCTGGTCTCGCGCCGCGGTGCCGTGCAGGCGGCGTTGCAGGTGCCGAACGACGCCCTTCCCGAGGGGGTGACCGTGGCCGGCCGCCAGGTGCCGGTGCTGCCCGGCAAGGCCGGCACGGCGATGCCGGGAGCGGGAGGCTTCCGCGCCTACGCCGACCTGACCCTGCCGCCTGCGGGCTGCGAGGTCGAGATGACGCTGGGCAACACCGGGCCGCAGACCTGGTACGTGACCGACTCCACACCGGGCCTGCCGCCGGCCGGCGAAGCGCTCCTGGCCGCACGGCCGGCGACGGCCCAGCCCCAGCAGCAGGGAGACCGGACGGTGGTGGCGAAGCAGGTGAAGATCGGCGGCTGAGGCGGTGACCGCTGGGACGCCGGGATCGCCGGGTCTGCCGGGCAGGGCGGCCGGCGACCGGGCTACCGGGTGATCGGGCGGGCGATCCAGCGAAGGCTCGCCAGGGCACCCTCCGGTCCCGCACCGGGGGTGCCTGGGGGGGAGCGAGGGATCTACTTGGACTTGGCGGCCGGGGCGATCGAGTCGACGGTGATCGAGTCGCCGTTGACCGTGCCCTTGACCGTCACCTCGTGGCCGACTTCCTTCTTGGCCGCGTCCTGGTTGTCGAGCTTGTAGACCTTCTGGTCGGCGCTGTTGTAGAAGACCGCCTTGGCGCCCTTGTCGAAGCACTTGGCGGCGCAGGCCGCGTGGTCGGCGTCGTGGCGCTTGGCGCCGCAGGCGTCGTCGGTGATCCAGCCGTTCCAGCTGCCGGCGGTGCCGGCGGCGGTGGCCGCCACCGGGAGCACCAGCACGCTGACCAGTGCCAGACAGGCCAACAGAGCAAACGATCTCTTCATTGCATCCTCCTGAGCGTAAGGAGCCCGCCAGGTTCGTGCTGCCCGGCGGCTCGTTATGTGCTACTCACGGTCAAGCTTAGCATACCGGCCCCGCCGGCCGCCGGCCTGCCGCCCGGCGGCGCCGAAGCTCGCATAAGCTCCGCGCGTGGCCACCTACCGCCTCACCGTGGAGTACGAGGGAACCCGGTACCATGGATGGCAGGAGCAGCAGAACGCCCGCTCGGTCGCCGGCGAGCTGCGGCGCGCCATCCAGGAGGCGCTGGAGGCCCGGGGCGACGGCAACTCCCTCAAGGAGCTGGGCGGCGCCGGCCGCACCGACGCGGGCGTCCACGCGCTCGCCCAGGCCGTCCACCTGCGCCTGGCGCTGCGCACCGACCCGGAGGCGCTGCGGCGCGCGGTCAACGACCGCCTGCCGGCCGACATCCACGCCCGCGAGCTGGCGCCGGCCGCCGCCGCCTTCCATGCCCGCCACTCGGCGCTCGCCCGCTCCTACCTCTACCAGGTCTCGCGCCGCCGCACCGCCCTGGCCAAGCGCTACGTCTGGTGGGTGAAGCGCCCGCTCGACGCCGGCCGCATGGCCGAGGCCGCGGCGCTGCTGCCCGGCCGCCACGACTTCCGCCTGTTCTGCGAGCGGCCCAGCGAGCAGCCGAGCACGATCGTGGTGCTGGAGAGCGCGGAGGTGGCCGCCACGGGCGCCCTCATCCTGCTGCGCCTGGTGGCCTCGCACTTCCTGTGGAAGATGGTGCGCCGCCTGACCGGCGCCCTGGTCGAGGTCGGCGCGGGCGCTCTGCCCCTGGACGCCTTCGCCGCGCTGCTGCGCCCGGAGGGCGCCGGCGGCGGCGCCCCCCACCGCACCGCCGAGTGGACCGCGCCCCCCTCCGGCCTCTTCCTGGAGCGCGTCCTCTACCCGGGCGACCCGCCGCTGCCGCCGCTCGCCGAGAGCGGGCCGGTGGTCGCCGTGCAGTGACCACGGGGGTGGTGCTGCCGGACCCCTGGTCCTCCATCCGGTGGGTCGGCCGAGGCGGCTGCGGCGGCATGCGGGGTGCGGCCGGCACCCTTCCAGGCTTAGAATCCGCAAGTTCGCCCGTCCCCCGGCCGCCTGTCACGGCCGGTGGAGCGAGCGGCGGAGCCCCCCGACATGCGACCGGCGACCGCGTTGGACAGGAGCTGCGACGATTGGCCGAGCCTGCCCAGGCGCGGCCGTCCCCGCCGTGCACGTGGGGCGCGCGCCCGGCTGCTGCCCGCGGCGGCGGCGCTGGCCCTCGGCCTCGGCGGCTGCTCGCTGCGCCAGGTGGCGGTCAACCAGCTCGGCAACGCGCTGGCCGAGGGGGGCTCGACCTATGCCAGCGACAACGACCCGGAGCTGGTCTTCCAGGCGGTGCCCTTCGGCCTCAAGACGATCGAGGGGCTGATCGCCGAGTCGCCGCGCCACCGCGGCCTGCTGCTCGCGGCGGCCAGCGGCTTCACCGAGTACGCCTACGGCGCCCTCCAGCAGCAGGCCGACTTCGCCGAGGCCGCCGACCTGGCGCGCGCCACCGAGCTGCGCAACCGGGCGCGCAACCTCTACCTGCGGGCGCTCGACTACGGCTTCCGCGGCCTGGAGGTGGACCTGCCGGGCCTGCGCGAGCGGCTGCGCACCGGCCCCGAGCATGCCCTCGACGGCGCCGGCAGGGCGCAGGTGCCGCTGCTCTACTGGACCGCGGCGGCGTGGGGGAGCGCGATCTCGATCTCCAAGGACAACCCGGAGCTCTCCGCCGACCAGTCGCGCGCCGAGGCGCTGGCGCGGCGCGCCCTGGCGCTCGACGAGAGCTTCGGCGGCGGCGCCCTGCACGACTTCTTCATCGCCTACGAGGGCGGGCGGGCCGCCGTCGGCGGCTCGGTCGAGGAGGCCCGCCGCCACCTGGAGCGCGCCCTGGCGGTGGCCCGCGGCCGGCGCGCCGCGCCCCTGGTGACCTTCGCCGAGACCGTCGACGTGGCGCGCCAGGACAAGAAGGAGTTCGCCGAGCTGCTCAAGCGGGCGCTGGCGATCGACCCCGCCGGGACACCCGAGTACCGCCTGGCCAACATCCTGGCCCAGCGCCGCGCCCGCTGGCTGCTCGGCCGCACGGAAGAACTGTTCATCGAGTGATGGGGGGAACCTGATGAAGCGCAACGTGCCGTTTCTGATGGCGCTGGTGGCTCTGGGTTGGCTGGCCGCGGGCACCGCCGCCGCCCGGGCGCAGCCGATCGTGATCAAGATGGCGACCCTGGTGCCCGAGGGCTCGAGCTGGCACCAGATCCTCAAGGAGACCGCCGACAAGTGGAAGACGGTCTCCGGCGGGCGCGTCCAGGTGCGCCTCTATCCCGGCGGCGTGGCGGGCGACGACGCCGACGTGGTGCGCAAGATGCGCCTCGGCACGCTCAATGCCGCGGTGCTCACCGAGGTGGGCGTGGCCGAGATCGACCGCGCGGTCTACGCCCTGGGCATCCCGATGGCGTACTCCTCCTACGAGGAGGTGGACTACGTCCTCGACAAGATGCGGGCGAGCCTGGAGGCGAAGCTCGAGGCCAAGGGGTTCGTGGCGCTCAACTGGCTCGACGGCGGCTGGAACCACTTCTTCACCCAGAAGCCGGTGGCGGTGCCCGACGACCTCAAGGGGCTCAAGCTGATGACCACCGCCAACGACGCGCAGGGCGAGGAGATCTACAAGGCGGCGGGCTTCCACCCGGTGCCGCTGCCGGCGCCGGAGATCCAGACCGCCCTCCAGACCGGCCTGATCAACGCCATCCAGGTGCCGCCGCAGGTGGCGGTCATCACCCAGTACTACACCCACGCCAAGTACATGACCGACCTCAACTGGCTGCTGCTGCTCGGCGCCACGGTGATCTCCAAGTCCACCTGGAACCAGATCCCGGCCGACCTGCGCCCGGCGCTCC
>JASLEW010000544.1 GCA_030150965.1 Thermoanaerobaculia bacterium
GAGCGCCGCGGGGCCGCCGCCGGCGGCGGTTGCAGGGCCTTGATCGACAGCGCCACCCGCTCGCGCTGCTGATCCACCTCCAGCACCTTGACCTTGACGATCTCGCCCACCTGCACCGCCTGCCGCGGATCGCCGATCCAGCGGTGCGACAGCTCCGAGACGTGCACCAGGCCGTCGCGGTGCACCCCGATGTCCACGAAGGCGCCGAAGTTGGTGACGTTCGACACCCGGCCCTCCAGCTCCATGCCCGGCACCAGGTCCTTGACGCTGGTGACGTCGGCCCGCCACCGCGGCGTGCGGAAGTCCGGGCGCGGATCGCGTCCGGGCCGCTCCAGCTCCGCCCGGATGTCGCCCAGGGTGAAGGCGCCGAGCCCCTCGCCCACGTCGGCGAAGCGCGTGAAGTCGAGGCGCGACACCAGGCCGGGGTTGCCCACCAGCTCCCCCACCGGCACGCCCAGCTCCCGCGCCATGCGCTGCACCACCGGATAGCGCTCGGGATGGACGGCGGTGGCGTCGAGCGGGTTGTCGCCGCCGCGCACGCGCAGGAAGCCGGCCGCCAGCTCGAAGGTCTTGGGACCGAAGCCGGAGAGCTGCAGCAGCCCCTGCCGCGAGCGGTAGGGCCCCTGGCGCTCGCGGTGCTCGACCACCGCCCGCGCCAGCCGCTCGGAGAGGCCCGAGACCCGCCGCAGCAGCGGCGCCGAGGCGGTGTTGAGCTCCACACCGACGCGGTTCACCGCCCCCTCGACCGCCGTGTCCAGCTCGCGGTCCAGGGCCTTCTGGTCCACGTCGTGCTGGTACTGGCCGACGCCGAGCGAGCGGGGCTCGATCTTGACCAGCTCCGCCATCGGATCCTGGAGGCGGCGCGCGATCGACACCGCCCCGCGCAGCGACACGTCGAGCCCCGGCAGCTCCTCGCGCGCCACCGCCGAGGCCGAGTAGACCGAGGCGCCGGTCTCCGGCACCACCGCCACCACCACCTGGGCCACCGCCTCGGCGCCGGCGCTGTCCAGGGCGCGCCGCACGAAGCTCTCGGTCTCGCGGCTGGCGGTGCCGTTGCCGATGGCGATGGCACGCACGCCGTGCCGCGCCGCCTGCGCCAGCACCGAGGCGGCGGCCGCCGCCTCGCGCTCGGGCTGCAGGATCGGATGGATCACCTCGGTCGCCACCACCCGGCCGGTGCCGTCCACCACCGCCATCTTGCAGCCGGTGCGCAGCCCCGGATCGAGGCCCATGACCGGCAGCTGGCCGAACGGCGCCTGGAGGAGCAGCGCCTCCAGGTTGGCGCGGAACACCGCGATCGCCTCGGCCTCGGCGCGCTCGCGCAGCTCGCCGCGCACCTCGTTGGTGAGCGACGGCCGCAGCAGGCGCTTGTAGCCGTCGGCGGTCGCCGCCGCCACCTCCTGGCCGCAGGCGGAGGCGAGCGGCACCTCCCACGACGCCGCCAGGTCGGTGGCGGCGCGGTCGTCGTCGATCCTCAGATCGGCGACGAGGAAGCCGTCGCGCTCACCGCGCAGGATGGCGAGCAGCCGGTGCGACGGCACCAGGCGCGCCGGCTCGCGGTGGTCGAAGTAGTCGCGGTAGACCGCCGCCTCGGCCTCCCCCGCCTTGCCCGGCAGCACCTTCACCTCGAACACCCCGTCCGCGAACAGCTGGCGCCGCACCGCCGCCCGAGCCGGGGCGCTGTCGGCCAGCCGCTCCGCCAGGATGTCGCGGGCGCCGGCGAGCGCCGCCGCCGCATCCGCCACGCCCAGGTCGGGCACCACGAAGGGGCGCGCCAGCTCCCCGGGCAGCCCGCGGCCGGCGGCGCCCGCGAGGAGCGCGTCGGCGAGCGGCTCGAGGCCCCGCTCGCGCGCGATCTGGGCGCGCGTCCGCCGCTTCGGCTTGTAGGGCAGGTAGAGGTCTTCGAGGTCCTGCTTGGCGCGGGCGGCGCGGATCGCGCCCTCCAGCTCCGGGGTCAGCCTGCCCTGCTCGGCGATGCTCCCGAGGATGACGTCGCGGCGCGCCGCCAGCTCCAGGAAATACTCGCGCCGCCGCGCCAGCACCTCCAGCTGCACGTCCTCCAATCCGCCGGTGACCTCCTTGCGGTAACGGGCGACAAAGGGTACCGTGGCACCATCGGCGAAGAGGCCGGCGGCAGCGGCGACCTGCGCCTCCCGGCAGCCGACCTCGGAGGCGATGGCGGTCACGAACTGGGGCTCCAGGACAGCGGTCGAGCTCATGCTTTCTCCCCAAGCGATATCTCAAGAAACTTCTCAAGTACGCCCTCTGCTACTATCCTGTAGGGAATCGGCACGCTCCGCAAGAGCGGAACCCTGGCCGTGGGGCGCCGTTATAGACACCGGGGGGCGGCCCGCGGGCATTCGCCGAGGTCCCGCCGGGCACCTGCTCCCCTGAGGAGCGCTCCCACCTTGAGCACCGCCCGTTCCAACCCCGCCCTGCGCATCGTTTCCTCCGCCGGCGCTCCCCGCTCCCTCAGACCCCTGAGCATGTCCGAACCCATCGAGCCCATCCCCAGGCCGGAAGACACCGACGCCGAGCTGATGGTGCGCGTGCGCGAGGGCGACCGCGACGCCTTCGCCGACCTGGTGAACCGCCACAAGGACGCCGTGGTGAACTACCTCACCCGGCTGACCGGCAGCCGCGACCGCGCCGAGGACCTGGGCCAGGAGACCTTCCTGCGCCTCTTCCGCTCGGCCGGCGGCTACGTCGAGCAAGGCTACCTGCGCGCCTACCTGTTCCGCATCGCCACCAACCTGGTGCGCTCCGAGGAGCGGCGTGAGCGCCGCCAGCGGCTGCTCCAGCCGCTGCTCGGCGGCGAGCCCGACCGGGCCGAGCCGGCGGCGCACACCGGCCTGCTGCGCCAGGAGCTGCAGCGCATCATGACCGCCGCGGTGGCCCGCCTGCCCCTGCGCTACCGGGTGCCGCTGGTGCTGCACGAGATCGAGGGCTGGTCCTATGCCGACATCGCCGTCGATCTCGCCTGCCGCGAGGGCACCATCAAGTCACGCATCCATCGCGGGCGTCAATCGCTCAAGCGCCAGCTGGAGTCTTATTGGAATGGAGGCTTTGCATCATGGAAGAGGAAAGACTGACCGCCCTGCTGCACGGGCTGCCGCGGGAGCGGGCGCTGCCGGGCTTCACCGCCCGGGTGCTGCGCCGCCTCGACGAGCAGCCGCACCCGCGGCGGCTCGCGCCGCGGGCGGGCCGTCCGCCGGGGCTGCTGCCCTGGCACCGCTGGATGGCGGCAACCGCCACGGTGGCCGCGCTCGCCGTCTCGGTGAGCCTGTCGCAGCACGACCGCGCGCCGGGACCATACACCGCCACCTCCCAGCCGCGGCCGGTCCAGCTGACGGGGTTGGACCGGCTGGCCCGGACGGCGCGCATCGCCCAGGTCTCGGCGCTGGCGCCATCCCGCCGCCTGCCGCCGCCGCTTTCGGCGGAGCCGGGCGCCCTGCGTCCGCGCGGCGACGAGATGAGCCCGCAGACCGAGCAGGAGCTGCATCAGCTGCGCGCCGGCCAGGTGCGCCTGGAGCGTGAGCTGCGCAGCCTGCGCCAGCCGATGCCGCGCCTGGCCGCCTCGCCGCCCTCGGTCATCGTCCTGGGCGGCGACGAGGCCCTCGATCCGGCGCTCAACGCCGGCCGCGCCCGCGCCGTGCAGGTCACGCCGCCGGCGGACCGCGACGACGGCGAGTACAACTACAGCTTCCTCTGATCGGCCGACCGGCTTGGCCGCCACCGCCGCACCCGGGATCCTTGGCCTCACCCGCCGGGCTGCCCGGTTGCTGGTGCTGGCCGGCTTGGCGGGCGGGGTGGCCGGCGCCGGCGGGGCGGCGCGCGCCGGCGCCGACCTGCTGGTCGCGAGCAGCGGCTTCTCCAGCGTGGTGCGCTTCGACGCCGCGACGGGAGCGGCGCTCGGCACCTTCGTGACCCCGGGCGAAGGCGGCCTCGACAGCACCGACGGCCTGGCCTGGGGGCCCGACGGCAACCTCTACGTGATGAGCGAGAGATCGAACCAGGTGCTGCGCTACGACGGCAGGACCGGCGCTTTCCTCGGCGCCTTCGTGACCGCGGGCAGCGGCGGCCTCGACATCGCCGAGAACCTGACCTTCGGGCCGGACGGCAACCTCTACGTGTGCAGCCTCGGCGGCAACCAGGTGCTGCGCTACGACGGCAGGACCGGCGCCTTCCTGGGCGTCTTCGTGGCCGCCGGCAGCGGCGGCCTCGCGGCGCCGACCGGCCTGCTGTTCGGCGCCGACGGCAACCTCTATGTCAACAGCTCGGGCAGCAGCCAGGTGCTGCGCTACGACGGCACGAGCGGCGCCTTCCTCGGCGCCTTCGTGGCGGCCGGCAGCGGCGGCCTGAAGACCCCGGTGGGGATCGCGTTCGGCGCCGACGGCAACCTCTATGTCAGCAGCCTGGGAACGGACCAGGTACTGCGCTACGACGGCGCCACCGGCGCCTTCCTCGGCGCCTTCGTGCCCAGCGGCAGCGGCGGCCTGCACGGCGCCTACGACCTCGCCTTCGGCCCCGACGGCAACCTCTACGTCGACAGCTTCACCAACGGCGAGGTGCTGCGCTACGACGGCAGGACCGGCGCCTTCCTCGGGGTGTTCGCCGGCGGCAACGGCCTGCTCGGCCCGACCTACCTGCTGTTCGCGCCGGTGGGCGGCGCCGCCGGGTGCCAGGACGACGCCACGCACGTCTGCCTGCAGCAGGGCCGCTTCCGGACCTCTGCCGGGTGGCAGACGGCGGCGGGGGCGGCGGGCGCCGGCCAGGCGGTGCGGCTGAGCGCCGACACCGCCTACTTCTGGTTCTTCTCGCCAGGGAACGTCGAGCTGGTGGTCAAGGTCCTGGACGGCTGCCCGCTGGCGGCGGCCGGCAGCCACCACTGGGTGTTCGCCGGCGGGCTCACCAATGTCGCCGTCCAGCTCACCGTGACCGACACCGCGACCGGCGCGGTGAAGACCTACTCCAACCCGCAGTCCACCCCGTTCGCCCCGCTCCAGGACACCGCGGCCTTCGCCTGTCCCTGAGCCCTCCCTTCCGAAGGTCAGCAGTTGCCCATCGGCCAGGGACCGACCTCGAGCCATGAAGTAGGGTCGTGCCCCCTTCCCCCCCGGAGGGGTGGGAAGGGGGTTGGGGGGATGCGGGGGGCGATCCGATCGACGCAGGAAAGCCGCGCGACGCTGCCGAGCTCCGAAGACGTTGCGGGCCGGACCGGGCAGGCGGGGTCCTCTTCCTAATAAACCAGCAGCTCGCGCGCCGCGGCCAGCACCCTGGCGCGGTCGGGCAGCAGCGCGCCTTCGAGGACGCGGGCGTAGGGCACCGGACGGTCGGGATAGGTCACCCGGCGGACCGGCGCGTCGAGCCAGGCGAAGGCCGCGTCGGCCAGGCGGGCGGCCACCTCGGCGCCGAAGCCCAGGGTGAGCGGCGCCTCGTGGACGATGAGCGCGCGGCCGGTCTTGCGCACCGAGGCGGTGACCGTCTCCTCGTCGTAGGGGACCAGGGTGCGCAGGTCGATCACCTCGGCCTCGACGCCCGAGGCGGCGAGGTCGGCGGCGACGTCCAGGCAGGTCCAGGTGGTGGCACCGTAGCCGACGAGGGTGAGGGCGGTGCCGGGCCGCACCACCCGCGCCTCGCCGATGCGGGCCACGCCGTCGCCCGGCGGCAGCGCCTCCTTGATCCGCCGGTAGAGGAACTTGTGCTCGAAGAGCATCACCGGGTTGGGATCGCGGATGGCGGCCTTGAGCAGGCCGCGGGCGTCGGCGGCGGTGGCCGGGCAGATCACCTTGATGCCGGCGGTCTGCGCGAACCACCCCTCGTCGTTCTGCGAGTGGAACGGCCCGGCGCCGACCCCGCCGCCCGACGGCAGGCGGATGACGATCGGGCAGGGCACCTGCCAGCGGTAGTAGAGCTTCGCGGCGACGTTGACCAGCTGGTTGAAGCCGCAGGAGATGAAGTCGGCGAACTGCATCTCGACCACCGGGCGGTAGCCGAGCGCCGCGGCGCCGATGGCGATGCCGATGGTGCCGCTTTCGGCAATCGGCGTGTCGAGGACGCGCCGCGGCCAGCGGGCGTGCAGGCCGCGGGTGGTGCGGAAGGCGCCCTCGAAGGCGCCGATGTCCTGCCCCATCACCAGGACCGACTCGTCGCGCTCCATCTCCTCCAGCAGCGCGAGATTGATGGCGTCGACGTAGGTGGTCTCGGCCGCCGCCGCGGCGCCGGCGGGCGGCGGGGCAGCGGCGCCGGCGGCGGGCGGCCCCGCCCGCC